>NZ_JAAHIG010000300.1:0-10763 GCF_010692305.1 Moorena sp. SIO4G3
TGTCTGTAGCAACACCCGCGACTCAGGCAAACTCTTGTCAGGCTTACCTCAATCAATGTTAGGTATTGAACCATCAGACTAGACGAGGGCAAAATTCCCCTAACCGATCACCCCTTATTCATTTAGGGTTTCCATTGTTAATGATAAGTCAGTTTTAAAGGTTATGAAAACTACTTTATGCAAAAAATATTTTAAATTCATGCAAAATCCACATAAAATAATTTTTTATGTAAAAAGCCATTTAATTTTATGTAGCCCATACATAGTGACTCTATCTATTTAAGTTATTGTTCTCCATCATGAAAAAATAACCAATTTTCGTAAAATACAACTGGGTCATGAGAACAATGACATCAGAGACGGCTGAAGTATCATCAGTAAATCAAAGGGCTAATCAGACGGAAAAATCAGATAGGGACAATAAACCCGTCAAGCTAACTTATATAAATCTAATCCTCTGCGCTACAGGGATTGGCATTGCTGGCGGATTAGTAGCAACTAGTTACTATTTTGTCCTAGAACAGTGTTTGCATTTTGTTTGGCATTGGTTACCCGAATTTCTAGAACCCTATTTCCCAAGTTGGCTACCCTCTTGGAATTATGTGTGGATTGCCACTACCATTGGTGGATTTTTCGTGGGCTTATCCCTCTACTTCTTGGGGTTACCCGGTGAAATGGCGTTGGTGATTGAAAAAGTTCACGATCCAGGCAGGATGGAGCCTCGTCAAACTCCTGGCATGATTGTGACCTCTCTAATTTCCATCACCGCTGGCGGGAGTGCAGGACCAGAAGCACCATTGGTACAGATTAATGGTAGCTTAGGTAGCTGGGTAGGAGTGAAGCTTAAACTAGCAATCAGCCATATCCGGATATTGACCTTCTGCGGGATGAGTGCTGCTCTTGGTGCCTTTTTTGGTGCGCCGATCGGGGGGGCATTGTTTGCCCTAGAAATTCCCCACCGCCGGAGTGTGGAATACTATGAAGCCATCGTACCAGCCATTGTCGCGTCAATTTTTAGCTTCTCTGTTTTCCGCTTTGGTACTGGGTTAGATGTGGGAGGAATTTACCGCTTTAACCTTTTTGATACATTACCTGCTCTGTCCTGGCTAAATTTAATTGAGGGTGCATTACTTGGGGTTGCTGGTGGATTAGCTGCTATCGTGTTTATCTATATCTTTCGCTTTACCAAGTCTTGGATTAAATCTATTGAACATCGCCACATTTTGCTAGCTACACTAGGCGGATTATCGATCGGGTTGATTGCTGTCTTCTTTCCCCAAACCCTATTTTTTAGTGAGGAGCAAATTGAAACAGTGATTGAACAAGGTCCCACTTTGGGGGTAACCATGTTACTAGGGATTGCCTTGGCAAAAATGTTTGCGATCAGCTTTACCCTCCACGGTGGGTTTAGAGGCGGATTTATCTTTCCTCTATTTTTCATCGGTGCCAATCTGGGTTTAGCTATCTCCATCGCCTTACCCGGAATTCACCCCACCATTGCTATGCTTTGCCTGATGGCAGCGGTAAATGTGGCGGTCACCAAAACACCGGTCAGTAGCACGGTTATTCTTAGCGTTCTGTCTGATACCTCTATTCTTCCAATTATTGCTATTGCTAGCTTTGCCAGTTTCTTGTTGACTACTAATATTTCTTTGCTGAAAACTCAGCGATCGCGTAGTCAGGAGGCTATCCCAGTAATGGCTTAAGAAGACTTAAGTCTAACTTAGTAAAGGATTGAGTCAGTCAAAATCAGTTTTTTTGTTGAGACCTTAGCTAATTTCGTAATTAACAGCCAACCGCCAACCCTCATCAGTTATGTAAAATTAGATGGTTAACAGCTTCTTGGATAGGTAAAGCGTGAAACCTCTAAAAGAGTTCTGTCTAAGTGTTGTTGATCTCGAATTTATGCCAACTGCGCTGAGGGTGGCTTTGGTGGTTGGCTCAGTTCTGTTTGTGATCAATCATGGTTCTGCTCTCCTACAAGGGCAGATGACTAGACAGCGATGGATTTCAGGGGGTTTAACCTATATAGTTCCCTACTTGATCAACATTCATGGTCAGTACACCATCCGTTCTCTGGCATTGGGCTCGAAGAGGAAAAGCAGACTCTAATCGCAATTCTGGTTAATCACGATAAGAGCGATGTCAAAACCCTGCTTCTGGTACAATGGTCAGCTAATTGAGGGCAACTCCCTGAGCCTGACCATTGATGAGCCAGGATTTATATATGGCGCTACAGTTTTTACCACCCTACGAGTTTACCATCAGTCATTAGATCACCCACTAACCCATTGGACTAATCATTGCCATCGCCTCCAATCGAGTCTACAAGCATTTGGTTGGCAACAGCCGGATTGGGAGCAATTGCGCCAAGGAGCACAATCACTGATCACCCTTTACCCAGTGCTGAGAATTACTTTATTCCCCGATGGACGAGAATTGATTATGGGTCGTCCTCTGCCAGCACATTTAGCCCAGTGGCAAGAACAGGGTATCACTGCTTGGGTAGCCGAGTCCCCCTCCGTAAAATTTCATCGCTGCTTACCTACTCACAAGACCGGGAATTACCTATCTCCATGGCTGGCGAAGCAAATGGCGCAAAATATGGGAGCACTCGAAGGGATTCTGGTAGATAATCACGGGAATTGGCTGGAAACTAGCACAGGTAACTTATGGGGATGGGGAGATGGTCAGTGGTGGACACCACCAGTGGAAGCTGGAATTTTACCAGGTGTGATGCGATCGCATTTAATTGAGTGGCTGACTTGCCAAAATCAGAGAGTTTGTCAGGAACCTTGGTCACCCGAGTTGGTAAGACAGTTGGATGCGATCGCATACACTAACTGCGTGGTGGAGGTTGTTCCCATTCACCGGGTGATTCAAGAAAATTCTGAACGAGTTTATGACCCACTACACCCAGTTTTACAAGACTTACGTCAGGTTAACACTCTTCGTTTTTAGCATAATGAGGTACACATAATTTTTAACCTCTTAGCTCTTATTACTTTACTTCTCCCTGCTCCCTGCTCCCTGCTCCCTGCTCCCTGCTCCCTGCTCCCTGCTCCCTAAAACCAATAAAATGTACCTTACCAGGTTAATTTTTTTTAGATGAACTTTTAAGTATTAGCTATTAACTGTTAATTTCCGAAAAACTTCCTACTCTGTTTATTGCTCAGGGGTTGCCTTACATTAGCTGACAGCTCAATGCACCTCAAGTAGCATCTCAAGTAGCGCATTAGCTGACTGCTTACTTTTAGTCTAAGCTTGAGACGTTGAAAATAGAAGTTGTTTTTACGGTACACACCCAATTATTTTTATCAAAAATTTAATTAGCTATAGATAAATCTACTTATCTTTCCCTCTGTTGATAATTATTTGGTAGCTAAAAAAATCTATGCAATTACAATTCCCAAGTTTTCAATTTGGTGCTTTCTGATTCAACTAATAGATTAGATTCGGTAAATTTCAGGATATAGCTATACTAAAAATCCGTATTTCTACGGTAAATTAATTCATCAAAATTGTGTAAAGTCAAGACATCTATTCAGAATTACAAGACAATTTTCGCGTCTAAATATATCAACAAGACCCCTAGAGGGTCTGGGAGATAAGATCTCGGTATGCCCTACTCAATGGTTTTTGTCTGGCTCAATTTTCTCATAGAAACTGTCCCAATTAGCGATACAGATAGAGCAATGAGTGGTATCTATGACCTACAGTTAGTTGTTCTATCCATTGCTATCGCCTCGATTGTGACCTATACGGTGCTGATTATAGCTGGACAAGTAAAAACCTCACAAAAGACTAACCGTAAAGGTTGGCTGATTGGTGGGGCAATGATCATGGGAATTGGGATCTGGTCAATACACTTTTTGGGAATGCTAGCATTCCGGTTCCCCACCCCTATCACTTATGATACGCCAATGGTACTGCTTTCTTACTGGGTAGCAGTGCTAATCTCTGGTGCCGTACTCTATAGTGTCAGGCGCATCACCAACTTCAGACAGTTAATGGTGGGCAGTGTGGTAATGGGATTAGCGATCGCATCCATACCCTACCTGCTGATCGCTGCCATGAGAATACCAGGGCTGATTCACTACAACCTCTTTTTTGTTGCCCTATCCGTTGTTATAGCCAGCTTGACATCGTTTTTCATCTTGTGGCTATCCTTTGATGTGGGGGTAGGAACCGGAAAAATCCTTCATGGGTGGAAGGTTTGCTGGGCAGTGATCCTGGGATTAGCCATTACCTCTGTACACTATACAACCATGATGGCAGCCAAGTTCCCCGTTACTCCACCATTAGACACTGGGTTTTCTCCGACATTAAATACTTCGGTAGTAACAAGCACCATAGGGATAACTAACCTAATCATCTTCAGCCTCACCTTACTTGCCTCAAATTACGAGCAGAAAACGAGTAAAGCACTGCAAGCTCTTAGACAAGAAGCATTGCAAGAAAGCGAAAGGCTATTCCGGACAGTGATTCGAGAAATGCAGGTAGGGGTGTTGCTATTCGAGGCAAAAACCGAATTCATGCTCTTTAATCAGGCGGCTCTGGATATACTGGGCTTCACCGAAAGTGAATTGTTGGATAAAAGTCCTTTTGGTTCAGATTGGACTATCATTCACGAAGACACCACTCCATTCCCCACTGAAAGTCGTCCTATCCAACAGGCAATTACCACCCGTAAACTGGTAAGAAATGTGGTTATGGGTGTCCACAATCAAGCGACTAAAGATTGGGTATGGTTACTAGTGAATGCCGATCCCCAGGTGGGGGTGGATGGGTTAGTAGAGCAAGTCATTTGTACCTTTAGTGATATCACCAATCGTAAGCGAGCCGAGGAAGCACTGCAGCAAGCTGAAGCGAATTACCGCAGCATCTTTGAGAATTCAGTAGAGGGCATCTATCAGATTACACCCGATGGGCGCTTTATCAGTGCCAATCCAGCCTTAGCACGGATCTATGGCTATTCTTCCCCAGAAGAACTAGTAGAGTCGATTACGAACGTTTCAAAACAAATTTATGTGGACACTGAGGGTCGTAACGAGTTTACTGACAGAATCGCGGAAAATGGCGCTGTATCATCCATTGAGGCTCAGGCTTATCGCAAAGATGGTAGTGTAATCTCGATTTTGGAAAATGTGCGCCCTGTCCGAGACACTAATGGAAATTTGCTCTACTACGAAGGCTCTGTGGAAGACATTACCGAACGCAAGCGAGTTGAACTGGCCTTGCTGGAGAGAGAGGAGCAGTATCGGTCAGTGGTGGAAAATGTGCAAGAGGTGATTTTCCAAACCGATGGGGTTGGGGTGTTGACTTTTCTCAATCCAACTTGGACAGAAATGACGGGCTTTTCTATAGCAGATAGCATCGGTACTAACTTTATTGATTATCTCCATGCTGATGACCGTCAAACTAATATTGAATTGTTTCAATCCCTAATTACCCACAAACAGGAGTATTATCAGCAGGAACTAAGGTACCTTACCAAAGATGGCGGCTCGGGCTGGCTGGAGATTCATGCGCAATTAACCCTAGATCCTGACAGTACTATCACAGGGACTTCTGGCACTATTCGAGATATTACAAATCGTAAATTAAGCGAGTCACATCTGAAAGAAAGTGAGAAACAACTGCGTCAAGTTATTGATTTAGTGCCTCATTTCATTTACGCCAAGAACCGAGATGGAGAGTTTCTTCTAGCTAACAAAGCAGTTGCGGAAGCTTATGGTACGACAGTAGATGAGTTACTATACCATCGGGATGAAGATTTTCCTCAATCTTTCCTAAAATCATTCCAGTTTACAGAGGCGGATTTGCAGGTATTGGATAGTGGAGAACCGACACACCTTCGAGAAGAGACGATCATTTATCCCGATGGAGAAAAGCGTATAATCCAAACTACCAAAATTCCCTTCTCCTTAGCAATTTCCCACATGCCAGCGGTATTAAGCGTATCGATTGATATATCTGAGCGCAAGCAAGCTGAGGAGGCATTACACCAGCAACTGACTCGTGTGATGCTACTTAAACAGGTGACCCAAGAAATCCGCCAAAGTTTAAACACTAAACAAATTTTTCAGACCACTGCCACACAAATTGGTCAAGTTTTTCAGGTCAACCGTTGCACCATTCATACCTATGTTTCTCAACCCTATCCTCGCATTCCTACAGTGGCTGAGTATTTAGAAAAGGGTTATCTATCCATACTGGATTTAGAAATTCCGATTCTGGGGAATCCTTATTTAGAGCAGTTGTTAGTCCAAGACCGAGCCATCAGTTCCCCTAATGTTTACGAAGACCCCCTTGTCAAACCAATGCTCCCAATATGTTGGCAAATTGGAGTCAAATCCATGTTGGTAATTCGTACTTCTTATCAGGGGGAACCGAATGGTGTGATTGGAATACATCAGTGTGATGAATTTCGTCAGTGGAGTCTCGATGAAATCGAGTTACTCGAAGCCGTCGCTGACCAAGTAGGGATTGCTATTGCTCAGGCTCACCTGCTTGAGCAAGAAACCCGCCAACGAGAGCAATTGACTGAGAAAAATTTCGCCTTAGAGCAAGCTAGAAGAACTGCCGAAGCGGCCACTCAGGCAAAAAGCGAATTTCTGGCAACCATGAGCCATGAAATCCGGACTCCTATGAATGCCGTGATTGGCATGACGGGTTTGCTACTGGATACAGACCTAACGCCCCAGCAACGAAACTTTGTGGAAACGATCCGCAATAGTGGGGATAGTTTACTCACCATCATTAATGATATTTTGGATTTTTCCAAAATTGAGTCTGGAAAGCTGGAGTTAGAAGAACAACCGTTTAATCTGATCACTTGCATTGAGGAATCCTTAGACTTGTTGGCAGCAAAAGCAGCTGAGAAAAAATTGGAGTTAGCCTATCTATTCCATCCCAACACTCCACCCATGATTGTGGGAGATGTGACTCGGCTGCGCCAAATTCTAGTTAATTTGTTGGGGAATGCGATTAAATTCACCGATATCGGGGAAGTATTACTTTCTGTAACCGCCCGAGAAGTGAGCACAGGGGAATGGGTTGATGGCAAAGAAAAAGAACAAACCAATACTGCTAACTACTCCTACCCGTTGGCGTCTGGTCCTGACTACGGAAAACACTACTCTTTGAGTTTCCCTACTTTACCCAATGGAAAGGACTACACTCTACAAGGAGGATTTGACCAGACGGGGTATATCAACGGGGTCAGGGGAGCTAACGGAACACAGAACAACACGAGAGACAACACGAGAGTATTTTCACCGCCTCACCCCCAGATTTCCTCCCGCAACCCTAACACCACCAGATTTTGTCCTGCTTCCACCCAATCTTTAATCTACGAAATCCAATTTGTGGTCAAGGATACTGGCATCGGCATTCCTGAGGATCGGATCGACCGCCTGTTCCAGTCTTTTTCTCAGGTGGATTCCTCCACATCTCGCCAATATGGAGGCACAGGTCTTGGTTTGGCCATTTGTCAACGGCTCACCACCATGATGGGTGGCAAGATTTGGGTAGAGAGTCAAGTTGGTCAAGGGTCTAAATTTTATTTCACTGTATTGGCTAAACAGCCTGATCCGCTCGAGGAACCTAACCTGCCAGTATCTCAGCCATTGTTAGAAGGAAAGCGGCTGCTGATTGTGGATGATAGTGCGACCAACCGCACGATTATCTCCGAGCAAGCCAAGTCTTGGGGTATGTTTACCCAGACAGCAGCATCAGGTAGAGAAGCTCTCGATTGGCTCAGTCAGGGGGATAAATTTGACATTGCCATTCTGGATGGGTTGATGCCTGAGATGGATGGTTTTACCCTAGCAACCAAAATCCGCCAGCAGTCTGAGAGTCAAGGATTGCCCTTGGTAATGCTCAGCTCAATGAGTCAATCAGATACAAAGCATCATCAGAGTCAGCTAGATATTGCAGCTGTCTTAAACAAGCCTATTAAGCAATCTCAGCTTCACGATGTTTTGACCCAGGTGATGAGCGGACAGCCGATCAAGATTAAGCGAACACCTGCTCAACACCTAAAACTTGACACCGAAATGGCGCAAAAGCATCCTTTGCGGATTTTGTTGGCTGAAGATAATATCGTTAACCAGCAGTTAGCCCTGCAATTGTTGAAACGGATGGGGTACCGGGCTGATGTGGCGGGGAATGGATTAGAAGTACTCCAAGCTCTGAGTCGTCAGCCCTATGACCTGGTTTTGATGGATGTCCAAATGCCGGAAATGGATGGCTTAACTGCGACGCAAAGCATTTGTGAACAATGGCCAGATCATTCACGCCCCTGGATTATTGCCATGACTGCTAATGCCATGGAAGGGGATCGAGAAATGTGCCTGAGTGCAGGAATGGATGATTACATTAGCAAGCCGATCCAGGTGCCAGAGTTAGTCCGTGCCTTGAGTGAATGTCCGCATCATCGTCAACCTCCCAACCAAGTACTAGCTGATCCAGCTGTTGACTTTTCGGTTTTACAATCCTTGATCGACAGTATCGGAGAAGGGGGGGCGGAATGTTTGGTTAGTTTGATTGAAATTTACTTAAAAGATACTCCGAGGTTAGTAAAAAACATGGCTCAAGCAATTATTGAAGAAGATCCAAAAGCCATGGAAATTGCGGCTCACACATTAAAGTCTAGTAGCGCTACCCTAGGGGGGATAAATCTCTCCAAACTGTGTCAGGACTTGGAAAGTCTGGGGAGGTCCAAAACCATCACTGGAGCAGCCGAAATTTTTCCGCTGCTTGAGTCTGAATACCAAAAAGTCAGAGCAGGACTGACCGAGAGTGCTAAGAAAATTCAACAACAATCCTTGAGCCCAGTGCTCACCCATAATGTATGATTTTAATCTATGATTTGGGTATGGTTAGGGCAACCAGCAAACAAATCCTAATCGTAAACTATAGCAATTATCAGCAAATTGTGAGGAACATTCCTTAGTTTTTGAAGGCAAAAGGCAAAAGGCAAAAGGCAAAAGGCAATAATAAACAAAAAGTTTTTTTTAAAGAGAATCAGTTTAAAAAAATACTGTAAATAATAAGGGCGATCAACGCTATTGGCTTCTAAAAAGGCGAATATAAACGACCTTCTCGCAGCTGTACTACTGGCTGATTGGAGATTCTGACTAAGTTTTCATCATGAGTTGTGACAATAACTGTAGTGCCTAGGTGATTGAGTTTCCTGAGAATGTTTAATACCTGCCAGGAATTGTCGGGATCGAGGTTACCTGTTGGCTCATCAGCTAATATCAACGGCGGTGTACTAACAATGGCACGAGCCAGGCTTACCCGTTGTTGTTCCCCTCCTGAAAGTTCCTCTGGAAAAGAGTTGGCTTTGTGTTGCAAACCGACTAATTTAAGGGTTGGTGTTAGGCGTCGCTTAATTTCTTTGCGAGTGAAACTCTGTGCCCACAGAACAAAAGCGATATTCTCTGACACAGTTCGCTTGGGAATTAGTTTGTAGTCCTGAAAAACAATCCCCAGGCGACGGCGTAGGAATGACAAGCGATCGCCTCGTAATTGCCCAACATTGATTTGATCGACAAATACTTTCCCTTCGGTGGGACGCTGTTCACCATAGAGTAATTTTAGCAATGTGGATTTACCAGCACCAGAAGGCCCTGTGATAAATAAAAAGTCCCCTGACTTGACTTCTAGATTGACGTTAAACAAACCTCGGTTGTTGGGATAGGTTGTTGTCACTCCTTGTAATTGGATTATCGCTTTCTGGGTCATTGGGAATTAGGGAAAGAGAGGGGAGATGGGGAGATGGGGAGATGGGGAGATGGGGAGATGGGGAGTCAGATGAGCGACTGGTATTCCACGGGGCTTAGAAGGTGCTCCCGGAAGCCTTAGCCAACAGCCGCTCCCCAACGAGCGATTGGCCAAAGGCTAATCGCATCAAGACAATACTAAACAATTTGCGTTCGCGTAGCGTGGCCAAAGGCCAATCGCATCAAGATAATACTCGACAATACTAATGTTGCCAGGTGTATTGATTCAGGTCTATCGATGAGGGATTAGGTTATGCCATTCTTTGACCTAAGGCTTTGAGAGCAAACTGAGGCAGAACCATCATTCTTTGACCTAAGGCTTTGAGAGCAAACTGAGGCAAAACCATCATTCGCCGCCAACGGTGGGGTTCTTGATACAACCGATATAACCATTCAAGATTATTGTTCCGGAACCAGGCTGGCGCACGGGTTTTAGCCCCTGACCAGATATCAAAGCTACCACCAACACCAATCCAAATGGATTGGGGACACAGGTGGCGATTCTGGGCAATCCAAAATTCTTGACGTGGTACACCTAAGCCAACTAATATGATTTTGGGCTGCTGTTGTTTTAAGGTCAGCTTTAATTCTTCCTCTGCTTCTGCACTGAGGTAGCCATGACTAATTCCAGCGATCGCTAGATTTGGAACTCTCTTCTGCCAAACCCTAGCTGTTTTTTGGACTACATGAGGGGCTGCCCCATAGAAGAACACTGGGCAAGATTCTCCGTATTGTCCAGCCTTGACCAGTAAAGACTGAGCTAGTTCAATGCCTGGACAGCGCTGCTTTTTTTTACCGTGGAGTCGTAAGTAAAATATAATACCTGCCCCATCAGGAATCACCAGTTCTGCCTGCTTGATAACGGCAGCTAGCTCAGGGTTCCGCTCTCCCTGGATTGCCATTTCGGCATTTAGAGTTACTACATGACTACCTAGACCTTTAGTGAGACGATCGTCTAAGAATTGACTGTAA
>NZ_JAAHIG010000301.1:0-10757 GCF_010692305.1 Moorena sp. SIO4G3
TCCTAAAGGGCAGGGTTTGCACCTGCATCCGAAGGACAGTTAGAACTTTTTGAGGTATTTTACCTCGCGAGTCCCCTAGCTTATACCCCTCCCGTTTCGGGAGGCTCCTAGCTAGAACGAGCCGCACGGGAACTCAGACTGGTCAACTACAAGCTTTCACAAGCTCCCGTCATAATCCGATAGGATTTGACGGTGAGTCATTGACCATCCAACAGTTGTAATAAATCGGCTAAATAAGCAGCAGGAGAATAAACTGAACGGGCTTCATTTCCTTTTTGGAAGTCAATTTCTCCAAAAATCCGCTCATAGCTTGGTAATTGTTTGGTCATATCTGCTCCTACTTATTCAGACAGAGTCTTTATATCAACTCTGTACTGCTGCTCCTTAATATCTTCAAACACGATATTAAGGTTTTACTAGTCTTGTCAATACTTTTTTTATTACGAAATATTAATCGATATATAGCAAAGGGACTCTATTAAAAGCTGGTCAAAAGCTTGTGCTCCCCGCTCGCGGTGGCCTACGGCCTCCGCTACGGGAACACCAGATGGGGATTTCAAGGAAAAACTTAAGGAATCAGCGTAAGCATATGCGCTACGCGCACGCGTGCGCGTTCAGCCGTCAGCCGTCAGCCGTGAGCTTTTAGCTCACGCGTGCGCGTTCAGCTTAAAATAAACCTAGAACGATAAAATTTAAAGGTGCGCTTGACCCATTAAGAATTAAATTCGCCACGGGTCTCACCTAATAGTTCCAGATTAATCAGAACTGAAAGTCTGGGGAAAATTCCATGACTCGTGGCACAGGCTTAGAACCTGGGATGAATTAGCTGATAGCTGATAGCTGATAGCTGTTCGCATAGCGTGCGCGTAGCGCAATAGCTGTTCGCATAGCGTTGCTGATTCTGGGTATGGTTGCGCCCCCCTAGCCCCCCAATTCTGGGGGGAACAAAACTTTCTTGCGTCCCCCAAAGTTGGGGGATTTAGGGGGCTTTAATAAAACCAGATGATCGCGGATTCATTCCTTAATTCAGCAACGCCGTTCGCATAGCGTGCGCGTAGCGCATATACTTACGAATCACCTATGGGCGATCGCAAACTTTGTGATTAGCTCCAAAAGCTGATTACACTCCTTTTTATTATTAATAAAGAAATGGCCACCAGGAAACATGTGTATCGTGAAAGTGCTACTGGTAAGGTCACCCCAGGCAGCAAGCTCATCACTGTTGGCGTCGGTATCCTCCAAACCTCCGAAAACAGATATCGGACAATTAAGTGGGGGTTCGCTAGTGTAGGTATAGGTTTCGTTAATCCCGAAATCAGCTCGCAGGATCGGTAGAAACAGCTCCATTAGCTCCTGGTTTGCTAGCACAGTCTCTGGTGTGCCATTATATTGACGCAATTCTTCGATTAACTCAGACTTGGGCAAGTTATGAAGGGGACGTTTTCGAGCAGGTACTTGAGGAGCGCGGCGACCGGAAATGAACAGGTGTCGAGGACTCGGGGCTTCCTGGCGGCGGAGTTGACGGGCTAATTCCAAACTGATTATTGTTCCAAGACTGTGACCAAAAAAGGCGAAGGGGATATCTAGATAGGGCAATAACGCTGGTGTTAGGGTTTCAATCAGGGGCAATATACCAGTAACCAGGGGTTCCCGCAGTCGCTTGCCCCGTCCAGGGAGTTCCACTGGGCAGACTTCGATATCCGGTGCCAATTGGTCTGGCCAAGTGCGAAAGCTAGAAGCAGCACCACCAGCAAAAGGAAAGCAAAATAGACGCAGGTGGGCTTTAGGATTGGGTTTTGGGCGAGTGATCCAAGAGTTAGTAGTAGTCATTGGTTATTTTGAAGAGAACAGGGAGTAGGGAGTAGGGAGTAGGGAGTAGGGAGTAGGGAGTAGGGAGTAGGGAGTAGGGCACAAAATTCTCACAATTAGCTGATAGCACCTCAAGTAGCATCTCAAGTAGCGCATTAGCTGATAGCTGACGGTAACTTTGACTATGGTAGGGTAGGTAATCAATAGACTTCACCGCAGTTGTCGGTAAATGGATCACTTTTGTAATACAAGATAATAGGCTTAGTTGTTATAGCAATTCTAGGACTGGTGAGGTACAATTTTATGGTTTTTAGGGAGCAGGGAGCAGGGAGCAGGGAGCAGGGAAGAGGGAAGAGGAACCCACCCCTAACCCCTCCCAGGAGGGGAAGGGAAG
This sequence comes from Moorena sp. SIO4G3, assembly GCF_010692305.1. Taxonomy (NCBI): domain Bacteria; kingdom Bacillati; phylum Cyanobacteriota; class Cyanophyceae; order Coleofasciculales; family Coleofasciculaceae; genus Moorena; species Moorena sp. SIO4G3. The sequence continues at coordinate 2,204 of NZ_JAAHIG010000301.1, forward strand.
AGGGAAGAGGGAAAAACTAATGTGTACCTCATGAGTCCTAGAAACGCTATATTTCACCAAGCCCATAAATAGTTTACATTGAACCTCCCTTGATTTTAAAATAATTGAGAACCAGTTAAGCGATCGCTATAACATCCCAAAATTCCTTTATATCTGTTAGACAAAAGCCAATTTAATTGGAGTAATCATTATAGGGTTTTCCCGCCTAATGAGATAAACATTTTTTTATGTTCCCTGTTCCCTAAAATCAAAAAATTTGTAGTTTACCTAATTTAAAACCGCTATAATTACAAAAAAAACTCTCATATCTTTATGAGAGCAAAACTATGAAATAAAGCTGAGAATTTTTATAATAACGGTTGTCATCTTGACACAACAACTTAGAAATAAATATACAGGGATTCTAAATGAATTGTAGTGATTTTTGATGCCATATTACCTGCTCCCTACTCCCTGTTACCTACTCCCTACTCCCTACTCCCTACTCCCTACTCCCTACTCCCTGCTCCCTGCTCCCTGTTCCCTACAAACTCTAAACCCAAGGGCCCTTAATTGCGAATGTGATACCAGGCTCTTGAATGTTCACAAACATGATCCGACCATTGGGTGAGAAGCAAGCACCAGCAAACTCACTGTTGTTAATCGCATTCCGTGCCAACTGGTAAAGCTCACCTTTAGGATTAACCCCAACTAGGAATTGGTCACCACCACCATCTTCACAAAGGATTAGATCTCCAGAAGGACTAATGGTCACATTATCTGGGTGTTCTAGTAAGCTGCGGTCATGGGACTCAACAAACAGTTCAATGGTGCCACCCTCTTGGGGAGTGCTACCAGGAACATAGCGCCAGACTTGACCAGCTCCATTGGCCCATCCAGTCTCTGGATTTAAAGAACCACCACTAGTACAGGTAAAGTAAACTTCATTATTACCGTACCATGCCCCTTCTCCCCTGGTAAATTGGGTTGCTCCTTTAGCAAAACCTTCAACCCGCACAGTATCTTCTTTGGGGTCTACATCCTCAATCCGAACCCATTCTACTGCCATGGGCTTACCGACAGGGAAGTTTTTAACCGTGATTTTCTGAAATGTTTCCTTGATCTTTAATGCCTCTAGTACACCGCCTGCTTTTAAGTTGCCTGGTTCCTTGGGAATAAAACGATAGAACAGGCCATCCATCCGGTCTTCAGTCTGATAAACAATCCCAGTATTGGGATCTACTGCAACGGCTTCATGGTTAAAACGACCCATTGCCACTAGAGGCTCAGCTTGCACTACTTGACCGGTAATGGGCACTTCAAAGTTATAGCCGTGCTTCATGGAAACACTTCTGGGGTCATCTACCGGATAAGTGGTGGGAGTAACGGTGCTTTCTTCACAAGTAATCCATGAACCCCAAGGGGTTGGTCCACCACTACAGTTTCGTTCAGTACCAGCCAGGGACGTGTACTGTTTGACCAGTTGACCATTGGCTCCCACTACTAGTGTTGTGGTCCCACCGAGACACATGGGGTCATACTTGATATACTCTACTGCTACCAATCCATGTTTATCCAGTTGATGGGGGCTAAGTTCATGATTGCGCACCAGGACAGTATTGCCTCCCGGTGCAGGAAAAGCCCCCATGCCATCGGGTCTACCAGGCACCAAATTGCTATCACTCATGGTGTCACCGGTGCGGGATAAAACTTTATAGCTAAATCCGGCTGGCAGGTCTAATAATTGATTAGGGTCTGGCTGAAGTGACCCGAAACCTTTAGCTCGAAATGATTTACCAAGGGCCTTCTTGGCAAAAACCTCTTTCAACGGGGATGCCAGAATTACACTGGCGGTGCTAGCACTGGCTAAGGCAAAGAAGTGACGTCGTGATAAAGTCATTGGTGAATAACGGATAGGTTTTTGATCACTCAGACAGATCTGCTCTGTGGCCATCAGGATAAATCGTGGAACTATCCAAGTAGGCATCACAAAGATCGACGTTTTCGGCTCGAAATAAGTTGCAACCCCTCAACTGTGCCTTAGTAAGGATAGCTCTTTTCAGGTTAGCATTACTTAAATTGGCATGGCTGAGATTGGCATGGCTCAGGTCAGTGTCCCTCAAATCTGCTGCTTGGAGATTGGCACCAGCTAGATTTGCGCCCTGTAAATTGGCACGACGTAGATTTGCTCTGAACAGATTGGCATTCTGAAGATCCGCCCCAGAGAGATTGGTCTGGTAGAGTTGGGCATCACTTAACTGAACTGCTTGAAGTTGAGCTTGCTGCAACTTGGCTTGACTTAGATTAGAGTAGGGCAGGTAAGTCTTTTTAAGATTGCTGCTGGTCAGGTCAATTCCTTGTATATTTGCTTCAAACAGGTCAGCTTCACTGATATCTACTCCACTAAAGTCTCGTCTACCCCTAGCATATTGTTCAAGTAACTCGGCTCCACCAATCTTTTTCATTGCGCTATATTATATAGGTCAGCTTTTGCCGCCCAATACCAATTTATACAATAATGTCAATGCGTATTTATGCTTAATTATTGTATAAAGGTATAACTTTGTAGCGCCTTACACAGTTAATTATAATTCTTTTTTAATATTTGTAAATATTTACTACGGATAACAAAAAATATTTGACAATATAAGGTATTTATTTTAAAATAAAGATAAAAAATTTTTTTTACCTTTAGGTAGGGAACAGGGAACAGGGAACAGGGAACAGGGAAGACAGAAGAGGGAACAGGACAAAAATGCTGTCAAGATATAAAGCGAAGCTTCCTGTTCTGTTGCAACTAACATGTCACAACCGCCAGTATCAATCGCTCAGCACTACCACGAGCGCACCAAATATGCTCCAGAAACCATATCAGCCAAAAATAAGGGCTTAGACTGGGAGAAGCAGCCGATACCGTTTAAAGACTACAAAGTTGGGACTAACTTTGACCTAAAACCATACTTCTCACAAGACCGGGAGCAGTTTACCTCTGAACCGAGTAAAACTTGGTGGCGGCTGTCCCAGTTACTACTGTGTAGTTATGGTTTGACAGCTAGGGTGGAGACAATGGGACCACCACTTTATCTCAGGGCAGCTCCCTCTGCTGGTGGCTTATACCCAGCTGAAGTTTATTTGATTTCCCGTGGTACTCCCGTATTACCAGCAGGACTGTACAACTATCAGTGTCTGAGCCATTCTCTAGTTCATTTTTGGCAGAGTGATGTTTGGAATGCACTGCAAGAGGCTTGCTTCTGGCACCCAGTTTTGGAGAGTACGGAACTGGCTATTGTAATTACAGCGGTGTTTTATCGCTCTGCCTGGCGCTATGAAGACCGGGCATACCGCAGGATTTTTCTAGACACTGGTCATCTGCTAGGTAACATTGAGTTAGCTGGGGCTTTGAGTGATTACCGACCTCACCTCATTGGTGGGTTTGCTGATGAAAAGGTTAATGAACTGCTTTATCTAGACCTGGAACAAGAAGGAGCGATCGCAGTAATCCCCCTGGCCGATCAGCTTAAAGTTGAACAAAACTTGCCCATCGCCCCAACTGTGTTGCCATCTCCTACTGAGGTTAATTACCCAGACATTCCAGATGGGGAATTATTGGGGTATTTGCACCGCGCTACGGAAATTAAAGAGGGTGGTGATTGGAAAGCTAAGGATAATACTGTAAAGAGTACAGAAATTGACCAGCAGTTAGAAGACAAGTACAACTTTCCGTTTTGTGATAAAGTTTCAACGGCTACAAACCCCATAGATTGGGGGGAGTTAACCAAGTCAGGTAATGCTCCGAAAGCCTGTTTAGATACTATTCTAAAACGACGCTCTACCCGAGCTTATAGTGCAGCTAATCTGACCTTGGATGAGCTAAAAGCTCTTCTAGATTTTACCTACCAACCTCAGCATTACATTGAGCAAGGGTTAGATGGAACACCCGATTATTTTGATTTAAGTTTAATTGAAACATTTATAGCAGTATCTGGAGTAAATGACCTAGAAGAAGGCTGCTATTATTACGCCCCTAACGCTCAAGAATTGCGGCAAATTCGCTTTAAAAACTTCCGGAAGGAATTGCATTTTCTCTGTTTAGGGCAAGATTTGGGTCGAGATGCCAGAGCAGTGGTGTTCCACACCGCAGACTTACAAAAAGCAGTGGCTCGATTAGGCGATCGCGCTTACCGTTACTTGCACATGGATGCTGGTCATCTAGGACAGCGGCTGAATCTAGCAGCTATTTACCTGGGTTTAGGAGTAAGTGGTATTGGTGGCTTCTTTGATGACCAGGTCAATGAAGTTTTGGGTATTCCTGTTGATGAAGCGGTTGTTTATATTACAACTTTGGGGCGTCCTAGAACACGGCTTTGAGGTTTCGGGAGTTGGGGAGATGGGGAGATGGGGAGATGGGGAGATGGGGAGGTGGGGAGGTGGGGGGATGGGGAGTAGGGAGGAGGGGAGATGGGGAGATGGGGAGAATTTTATTATTCTTTATCAAGGGTCATGGGCATCAGGCGTGGAATGGGCATCTTGCCCGTTATCAATATTTTCATTCTCAAGTAGAATGGGCATCTTGCCCGTTCCTGGTGGGGTAACTAATACCAGTTTTCAAAAGTAGCGTCATACTTACAATAAAAACATGACCATATACATTGGCTTTCGCAATCTGTATGTATGTCATGACTTTTTATTTTTGGTATAAGTTGAATGTACCTCATTACTGTTGAAAAACTCTATACCTCTCTTCTGTCAGTCTCCGATGACTCTCGATTCCCGATTCCCGATTCCCGATTCCCCACTCCCGTTTTTAAACAGAAAACCCCAACTAGGTGCCACGCTTTGTAGCCAGCTTGTAGCTGGGGTTTTCGTTGTCAAAAAAGTCTCATTTTTCGGCGGCGTGCCAGGTAACCGAGACCGGTGAATTAGCCAGGATTTCAGGTCAATTAAGCCGTGCCAATCGACCGCCCACCACTGATAAAAAAGACTTTGGACATAAGGTCGATGTATTGCTATGCTAGCCGTCTATGTTCTCTGGCTTGCACACCCTGCAACTCGCCCTTCCTATAAAGAAAAACGAAAAACGTCCGCCTTTTACCTTTTTTTCCTCCTCGTATGACAGTAGTAGGAGGTCGGTTTCTAGGCTTGGTCTGGTTTCTAGATCTAGGATCTTTATCTTTTCTTCCATGTACACTCACTCATCAGCTTAGTGTAATCTGTGCTCTTTAACGAGAGTAAAATATCAGAGGAAGAGAAGTCAAGGCTTTTTTTACATTTTTTTTCTAGTTAATAGTTTTTGAGTTTTAAGTCAATTTAAATAAGGTTAATTGTAAATTAGATAGGAAAACATGTCAAGGCTTTTTTTACATTTTTTTTCTAGTTAATAGTTTTTTTTAGCAGGTGCCACTTAATGGCACATCTTATTCAAATCAAAGCCTGATAATGTAAGGGTTACAAAGATTAAATAAGCCTTCACAATTAGCCAACTAAGGGGTACTCTAGAGTCAGAGTAGGTAACAATCGGGGAATCGGGAATCGGGAGTCGGGAATCGGGAGTGTGAGGAGATAGGGAGATAGGGAGATGGGGATAATTTTTGTTTTGTATAAATAGGGGATGATTTTAATTGTGTGGAATGGGCATCTTGCCCGTTATCAATATTTTTGTGGAATGGGCATCTTGCCCGTTATCAAGATTTTCCCTTCCCGATTCTGTCAGTTTCCAATGACTCCCGATTCCCGATTCCCGATTCCCCACTCCCGTCTTTAAACAGAAAACCCCAACTAGGTGCCACGCTTTGTAGTAGGTTCCTAGCTGGGGTTTCTCAGAAGGAATCACATTTTTCAAAAAAGTCTTACAAGGGCAAGAGGTCGGTGGCGTGCCAGGTAGAAGACCCGGTCGTAGCCAGGGTTTCCCGTCAATTAAGACGTGCTAATCGACCGCCCATCGCCGATAAAAAAGACTTTTGACATAACGGAGAAAGATGTTTTGCGTTTGCTACAAAATACTACGCAAAAACTCCTGACGCACACCACGCAACGTACTCTGAATCGACCTGTTCACAAGAAAACTCAATCGTGGAAATTCTACAACAGAATGTCCGCCTTTTACCTTTTTTTCCTCCTCGTATGACAACTTTATTAGGAGGTCGGTTTCTTGGCTTGGTCTGGTTTCTATATCGTTGATCTGGATCAAATATTTCATGTACATCAAATCAGCTTATTGTAATCTGTGCTCTGTAACAATAGTCAAATATCAGAGGAAGAGAAGTCAAGGTTTTTTTTGACGTTTTTTTATAATTTTATGGAAAATTTTTAATAACTTTTTTTCTTTTTTTTGTTTCTTAAAATTTAAGCAAAGTATTACAGCATTTTAGGAGTTTAAAAACAGTTAAGTAAAGTAATAAATATTTGAATCTATTATTCTATTTAATAGATTCATTATTTTTACAAAAGTTAAGCAATAAATAATTTCATCTATTATTCTATTTAATAGATTCAGAGTAGGTAACAATTAATAGGTGCTTTATACGGGAGTCGGGAATCGGGAATCGGGAGTCGGGAGATGGGGAGATGGGGATATGGGGATATGGGGAGAATTCTTGTGTTGTATAAATGGGGGATGATTTTAATAGTGTAGAATGGGCATCTTGCCCGTGATCAATATTTGTGGAATGGGCATCTTGCCCGTTATCAATATTTTCGCTTCCCGATTCTGTCAGTTTCCAATGACTCCCGATTCCCGATTCCCGATTCCCGATTCCCCTCTTTAAACAGAAAACCCCAACTAGGTGCCACCCTTTGTAGCAGGCTCTACCGCTGGGGTTTCTCAGAAGGAATCAAATTTGTCAAAAAAGTCTCATCAAAAAAAGAGGTCGGTGCAGTGCGGGGTAACCGAAGACCCAGAATTAGCAAGGGTTTCCCGTCAGTTTATTGCTGCTAATCGACCGCCCATCGCCGATAAAAAAGACTTTTGACGCTTTGGTCGATGTTTTGCTAATTTAATCAGGGAAAAGCTCACCTACCCCCTTCCTAGGATCAACACCATGCCTCATAACAAGTGCACAAAATATGCTTTCCATGCAAATATATGCACCCCCCTATCACCCGATTGAGCTCGTCGGACGACAACTTTTGGAGGTCGGTTTCTTGGCTTGGTCTTGTTTCTAGATCTAGGATCTTGATCTTTTCTTTCATGCTATTGCTTTTCACTCCCAATCAGCTTAGTGTAATCTGTTCTCTTTGACAAGAGTAAAATCTCAGAGGAAGAGAAGTCAATGCTTTTTTCACATTTTTTTGCCTACTTAAGCATTTTTTAGAGTTAATAATTTTTTGAGTTTTAAGGAAGTGAAATTTATTTTTTTAGTTAAGCATGTGCCACTTAATGGCACATCTTATTCAACTCAAAATTTTGTCAGTCTTTAAACAGAAAACCCCAACTAAGTGCCACTTAGGTAGCAAGCTCTACCGCTGGGGTTGCTCTTACGGAATCAAATTTGTCAAACAAGTCTCCCGCAGAAAAAGAGGTCGGTGCCGGGGACCGGTGAAGTAGCCAGGGTTTCCGGTCAATTTATTGCTGCCAATCGACCGCCCACCGCCGATAAAAAAGACTTTTGACATAACTATAATGTTTTGTTAGCCATCCTGATTATCATAGGAACAAAAAAGGCAACCCCAACCCCCAAAACCCACCACGGCTCCTACTTGCCACTAAATGCCTGCAATATCATCAACAATAATCACTACAAACCCGACACCTCCACATACCCCTTTGAGGTCGTCTAGTGACAACAACTGTAGGAGGTCGGTTTCTTTGCTTGGTCTGGTTTCTAGATCTAGGATCTTGATCTTTTCTTTATTGGTACTCATTCTTTTATTACCCAACGTCACACTCGAAATTAGCATGGTGTAATCTCTGCTCCGCAACAAGAGTAATGGGAAAAGGGTGGGGTGTCAAATGAGTTAATTCTTGTTTATACGGGAGTCGGGAGTCGGGAATCGGGAATCGGGAATCGGGAATCGGAAAATCGGGATACAGATTATGGATGCGATCGCGTTCGCGAAGCGTGACCAAAGGTCAATCCCATAGAGTCGGGAATCGGGAAATCGGGAGTTGGGAGTCCGGAGTCGGGAATCGGGAGTCGGGAAATCTTGATCATGTCCGGTCTTGAAACAATAGTTGCACCCAAGCCGTAATCGCCTGGGTGTGGCTTTTTAAATGCCTGCCAGGCATTTTATATAGCGCTATACATAAACGGTTTGATATTGATACAAGCAGCAAAAGCTGTTTTAGTCAACTATAGCAAGTATTCTACTCATGAGGTACAAATCTCTGGGTTTTAGGGAGCAGGGAGCAGGGAGCAGGGAGCAGGAAAGAGTAAAGTCGGAAGAGGGAAGAGGGAAAAAATAATGTGTACCTCATAGCTATGATAAACGCTTTGCCTATTGCCTATGGTGCCGATTCCCGATTCCCGATTCCCGATTCCCGATTCCCGATTCCCGATTCCCGATTCCCGATTCCCGATTCCCGATTCCCGATTCCCGATTCCCGATTCCCGATTCCCGATTCCCGATTCCCGATTCC
>NZ_JAAHIG010000302.1:0-10737 GCF_010692305.1 Moorena sp. SIO4G3
ATTCCTAGGATTTGAATGGTATCTGTCTTTAGAATGCTGGCTCCCACTCACTTGCTGTCAATACCTGCTATCTCCCTCCTGATAAGCATTTGACCAATTTGTGCTTAACTTTTTGTCAGTCAACCAGCCTTTACCCTGTAAGGCTTTGAGTTTTTGAAAATGTGTAATTAATTTTGTGTACCTGCTTAAATAATTCCTAGAAAAGCTTAAAATCTTCATCATCATGCAGCATTCGCTAATTCTGTTGCATATTTAGCTACTGGAAGAAGTGGTGGGTACCAACATTGGGGCGCTGACCCTGCAATTTCCCGATGGTCGGCTTCCGAGAGGTGGGGAGTGGGATAAGGAGATAGAGATTCGACAACGAAAATAGTACCTTGTCCGATTATTCTCAACTTATTGAGCAAAGGCACCCCTACCACAAACATGCCCTTGCCCTAGAATCAACCACCATCCCTAACATCAAGGGTAATTTCAGCAGTTATCACCCGGTCTGTCTGAGAAACAATCTTTACTCGCCTTACTCTACCAGCATAGGGCGTTCGCGTAGCGTCTCCCTAGGAGAATCGCACAATACTCAATTCTGCCAACTCCTTCTCCACCTCCTGGGATTGCTTCACCAAGGATGCCAGCTGGTACTGCTGCCGCTGTAGATTAGTTTGATAAGTCATCATCTCCAGAGAATGCCGGTAAATCTGTTGTTGGTAACGAGTTTTAGCAGCATTTAACCGAGCAATAGCAGAATCGATCGCAATCTGCGTTTTAATCCGTTTTTCCTGTAACCGTTGTCGCTTCTGGATTTTCTCCTGGTCGTGGATGATATTGAGATAATCCACCTTGAAGCGGAGGGGTGGAGCTGTTTCAATTTCCCTTTCCACCAACGCTAAATCATTCCGAGCCTTCGCGATCGCAGCTTCCTCTTCACTAAAGGAAGGTGTTGGTGGTTCTTGGATCGGGGGTAGTGGTAAACTCATCTGATTGATCGCGATTTGCAGCTGGTTCCGTCTTGCTTCCAGTGTTTTTCGTTGAGCAGTGCGGTCCGACAGAGTTTCACCTACCTTTACTCTGTCCCCCTGCTTGACCTTAATATCCTCCGGTGCCGTCACTGTTACGTTTATCCGGTGTCGCTTTGGTGCAGTGGGTTGAATTTGTGTAACCGGGGTAATGCCATCAGGTACTGGTTCAACAGAAACTTGACTTGGACTAGCTGCAACCAGCACCGCTGCCGTGCCAGCAATACCAATCCCGATTAAATTACTTACCCATTCCATAGTCCTACTGCTGCTGGTGAGATTATCTTTACGCTTAGATTTCCCACAGCATACTGATCAGTCAACTTAGTGATAGCTGTAGTCAGTGGACAATAGGTGAACCTTACTGTCGAGGCGCTCACGCTAACAGTCTGAAGTTGATTAAGCTGTGCAGCTGGTTTCACATCTTCGGGGAAATCGACAGCTACTTGACCATTAACGAAAATCGCAGCACCAGGGTATTGTGCTGCCAGCTGCCGTAATCCGGGAATAGGGTCTTCATCGTCCCAACTCAAAGTCTTGACTGTGGTTTGAGATGGTTGACCAATATTGGTAGTGAGCTTAGAGATAGTAATCTGTTCCCCGGTCTTATAGATACCCCTCCCATCCGTAACAATAAACTCATTCCCAGCAGTATCGATAATCCAGTAGCGGCCAGAGGCATCAGAGCGATCGCTAGCCCAGACACCAGTAATTTCGGCATAGATATGATTAGTGCTGGCATTCTGGTTGTAACTGGTAATCGCACCATCCCGAAGTCCAAGACTCTGAGTAACCTTCGTTGTGATTCCCCCACCATTGGCCAACCAGATGCCAATCATGAGTAACACTGTGGCAAAAACTAGCACCCACAGCTCAGCAGCACCCCCAGTCTTAATCCGTCGTCTGGGGTTGCTCACAGATACAGCCCAAGCTGGCTCAGGCCAGAACAGCTGAACCCCTTGCTTAGTAAAGGTATCTGAGAAACAAGCTAACAGGTGACCTAAGGGAAAAGCGATCGCACCTTTCCAATCCCCCAACCAAAAATGTCCGACAACCATCGAGACAGCAGCAATAGTAGCAGTGGCCAGCAGTGAGTGAGTAATGCTGCGGTGAGGAAACCTGTCTTCGATCCAGCTGGAGATAGGGTAAAAAATTTTCCCGATAGTGCTGGTAGTAGTATCAATATCCGGAATCTGGGCACCAACTACAGCTAAACCCAACAGCGATGGGTCAGCAGTTCCCAAGACTAAGCTGGTTCCTGCTGCTGCAATCAAGCTGTGGGTTATGCTCATCATGATTACTGTCCCAACCTCTTTCTTGCACCTCTGATACTGCCTAACTGCTTAAGGGTCATCCCAGCAACCAGACTGACTCCACCAAATATATAGAGGGACTTATTCCCAGTCCCCATACCAATGAACCTGATGATACCGAAGCTCATGAGAGCAGCAATAATAATAGGCTTACCTTCCTCGTTTTCGGTTGGGATGTCTAGCTGGAAGGCCAGGGCTTGAAAGAACTTTTTCCCACTTCCTTTGTAGATTGCGATCGCAGCCGAATACTCTCCCAGCAGTTCCTCATAGAGGGCTTGGGCAAACTCGCCCTTACCCACGCCAGCCTCCCCAAGGATGAGTATAGAGTTACCAGCTCTAACAGCAGTGCAAGCTCTCTCAAAATCCTTCCCTAACTCCCGCCTCGATTTCGATATTGAGCTAACAGAGTGTCTGCTATGGAGGCGGGAGTGTATTTTGGGTTAGCCGCTTCCTCAGCATCAATTACTTTTTGTTGCAAATCCTGTGGCAAATCATCCCAACCCATTTTGTCGGCTAAAGCTCTTACCAAGTCAGCCATGGCTAACTCACGAGCCTTAAGTTCAGCTGCTGACCTCATCAGTTGATTCACATTAAACTGATCAGTCGGGTTTTCTGGTTGAACATATACATCTCCTTCGGTTTCTGTAGTCGGAATTTGATTTTCTGCACTGAGGTTGCTATCATCAGCCTTAAGGATTGAATTGTTATAGAAACCACTTCTTTTCCCAGTTTTCTTAACATGATTTCCCAGAGCACGGACTTGGTCAGCTTGCTCCTGTGTCAGGTAAGCCTTACCTTCTGAATCGGTCTGTGCTTCTATCTCTAAGTAATGTAAGTCGTTATAGTAAGCATCTTTTTTAATATTAAGTTCACTGATCAGCGTTTCGGGGCGAATCGCCCCTGATGGTGCATAATTCTGTTTATACATTTTTTTTTCGGGATTCCATATTATGTACAAGGCTGAGAAAAAATTTATGGAATGACCCCATAATTCTGGGGTGTACTGCTCAATTCCAATGGTTATTTTAGCTTGAATAATTGCTGGTTCAAGCCTTGAGCAATAACTACCATTCGTGAAAATGTAAATCCTCTGGTTACGAGGGTGTAGTTGTTGTTAAGTCTGGGGGAGATAGAGCAGCGAAATAATTGGTTGAGTTGAGGACCGGGAGATTTTTATTCCAATGTTTCCCCAGTTGTTGAAGCTCGACGGCTGGAGTTTCTGTTCTCAGTTTCTGGTACAGAGGTTGCTTTTCGGGTACACGGTGTTTTTGTTTTCGGGTGTGTGCTGGGGGTTTTGTGAATAGGTGGTGTCGGTTGTGTGCTGAGAGTTGAGGTGTAGGTAGTTGTTTGGGATTGCGTTTATCTATGGCGCAATAGCTTCCTGGATGCAGGGATTAGGTTCGCTCGATGGTTGGGGATTTGGCTGAAATTTCGGCTGTATGCCCTAGTTCCAGGGAGGGTGGAGAGAAGAAACTCAACAATGTTCCCTCATTTAGCAGCAACTGTTCGGGGAAGTAGGTGAGTTTCGTCAGAAAGCTTTGGTTGAAAAAACAGGGAATTGATGATGCTTTAATTCAACCCTATTCTGGTCATTCCTCATGGCAGTCTTTGGAGGTCTATTCACGCTTGAGTATTGGGGAAGCTCAGGAAATCTATGACCAAGTCATGGTGAAATTCCCTGTGTAAAAGGGTTTCAAGGCTGTTGGCACTTCGTGACAGCTTCTCTAGCATTACGCCTCATACTCTGGTCACGCAACTGGTGCAATCGGAAGCGGCCTGATGGTTTCTTGGGTTCAAACTGTAAAACTACTGTAAAACTAAAACCCGCCTCTAAGAGGTGGGTTTAAAAAAAATTTAGAAGTACCGCAAATTGAAGTAAATACACCTAAAAGACATCTCCATAAAATCGGTTTTGACCCAGGGATTACAAGGGTTTGAAGTTAATTTTTTGGAAATGTTTTCTGGATTATTTTTTCTTAGTAACCTTCAAAACTCAGAAAATGGTTCAAGCAAACAATACTACTTGTTAGGGGATTAGATAAAGTCCTGAGGGGGTGACATGAGCCCCAAAAAGCTTACTCTATAAGGCTTTGATGCCAATGGGCTCATGGAAGATACAGTCCCAAATTAACCCTCAATTCATTTTCTGGAAGCTCAAACCCTTATAACTACGTCCAACGTCAGCCCAAAACAGAATGTATCTTTTTGTAACTTATGAGCTGAAATTATTACCCAGTAAGGATTTTAGTTTATAGGTTTCCCCCCTGGATAAAGTCATTAAGTCCCAGTAAACCATTAGAATCAACATAAGCAATAGTCTCATTACCAAAGCTAATGCGAGTGCCGTTGACAATATTAACACCATGCACAATACCATTGAATGGGTTGAAATCGTAATTGTTAAATTGTCCGGAAATCACAATTTTATCAAAGTTGCGCTCGAAATTGTCAATGACCGCATAATCTATTGCACCAGGATCTGTATAATAGACGGTATTCGGAATCGCTACTAGGTTATTGGTGCCCAGTATAATCAGGTCACGACGGGCATCTAAAACACCAGGGTCAAGGATATCAATTTCACCAGCACCTTTCAAAATATCATTAGTACCGTTCAGGGTATCTGAACCCAAACCTCCAACTAGAGTATCTTTACCATTATCACCAGTGAGGAAATCGTTACCAGCATTCCCAAAGAGACGGTCATTACCAAAACCACCATCGAGAGTGTCGTTACCAAGATTTCCAAACATCAGGTCGTTGCCAAGATTTCCAAACATCCGGTCACGACCAAAACCACCATCGAGAGTGTCGTTACCAAAACCACCATCGAGGGTGTCGTTACCACGATTTCCAAACATCCGGTCGTTGCCAAGATTTCCAAACATCTGGTCGTTGCCACGATTTCCAAACATCTGGTCGTTACCACGATTTCCAAACATCCGGTCACGACCAAAACCACCATCGAGAGTGTCGTTACCAAAACCACCATCGAGGGTGTCGTTACCAAGATTTCCAAACATCCGGTCGTTGCCAAGATTTCCAAACATCCGGTCGTTGCCACCTAGACCACGCATCAGGTCGTTGCCACCTAGACCACGCATCAGGTCATTAAAAGGGGTACCTCTTAGGTTATTGTTGAAGTTGTTACCAATAATATTTGCCAAACCATTTACTCCTTATCGATTGCAATTATTTTTAAAATTTGTGGATTATTATGCTCAAGGAAATTTACCCTATTTGTGTGAGTGAGACCCTGAAAAACTATTCAAGAACTACCCATTATTAATAGGAGTGGTTTAGAAATTAAGAATCAAGGCTTTTTGAAAACCTGCACTATATTAATCACTCCAAAAATCCAAATTTTCTACAGTTTTATATAAACTTTTGTAACAAATTACTGAAAACTTGAAAATTACAGTCCAAAGCAATTGAGTCAACGACACCCCAACACCCAATACCCTGATGCGTGTTTCAGAATCTGAAGTGCTACATTTCGTTGTCTTTGACGCTACCCTAGGCATAAGTCAGTAAACCAAGTACTTTAGCGCTTGTCCCCGGCTGCGGCTGGGGTTTTTCATTGGGCATCTGCTGACTGTCTCCATCCTCAAGGGGTCTTTCCGGAAAGAAAGTTAGATTTGAGGTGCTAACAGCAGAACAGATGAGGCACCTTGTAGATGAGACTAGTTACCCCGTTGGAAGCTTGTCAGATTTTAGATGTCCCGATGGAAATGCTCGAAAGCATGACAGCAGCAGGGATGATCAAGATGAGACGGACTCAACATGGCATACGCCGCTATGACCTGGACTGTGCTCCAGGGGAACTTGAAGAGGATGATCAATCCAGCAAACTTTCCGGAAGGTAGGCCGGTGATTGACCGGATGGTTACACCAAATGAGGCGGCCAAGGCTCTGGGGGTAACCACTAGGACTTTGAGGAACTGGGAGGCGGCAGGCAAAATAAAGGCGACCAAGAACAAGAAGGGTAGGAAAATCTACGACTTGGACTCGGTAGTCTATGAGGATTGATTTGAGTTGCTTTCCGGAAAGCAATAAAGGAATTTTACACGAGTGTTGACTGGTTATGATTCAGATATGGTCAAGGATACAGCAAAAATAAATCCAATCAACTATTTCACACTTTCCGGAAAGCAATCTAATGGTGGAGATAGGCAAAGCACCTTGATACTTAACCCGATGGCTGCGATCGCTTTATCTATCAAAACGGCTTCCAACTGGACCTGGGAAGAATGCGGTAAACCGTATCCACCTTTGTATAGCGATGGATAAATTTTGGTCGCTAAGGCTGAAAAGCTTGCTGTATAAAAGTTCCAGCAACCATCTGAAATGTCCCACTTTTGTCCCCAAACGGGACAGTCAATATTGGAAAGTCACGATTTTACGTTGATATACCCTGTTTTCTACAAGTTTCCCAAGTATCGAAAATGGGACAGTTGCCTCTAGCGACCACTTTTTCTCTACTGCTATACAAAGGCGAGAGTGGCAAAAGAGGGCTAAAAACACTACTTTTGCCAACCTTACTAGAAAGCCAAACACTGAAAGCCCCGCGTCTTTAGACCGGGGAGTGTCAAGATTCATAGTTAGGCCAGATCAAAACGATCAGCATTCATCACCTTCGTCCAGGCTGCTACGAAGTCTTGCACCAACTTTTCTTGGCTGTCATCTTGCGCATAGACTTCAGCATAGGCACGAAGGATTGAGTTGGAGCCGAAGACAAGATCGACCCGTGTCGCTGTCCACTTAACCTGATTAGTCTGGCGATCGCAGATTTCATACAGATTCTGACCTACAGGTTTCCACAGGTAGTTCATATCCGTCAGGTTCACAAAGAAGTCGTTAGTCAAAGCACCTTCACGATCCGTGAATACGCCATGCTTTGTGCCGCCATAATTGGTCCCTAACACACGCATCCCACCGACTAACACAGTCATCTCGGGAGCCGTCAGTCCCATCAACTGCGTGCGATCAAGCATAAGCTCTTCCGCACTGACGGCATAGTCTTTCTTCAACCAATTGCGGTAGGCATCATGAATGGGTTCTAGCACGTCAAATGACTCTGCGTCGGTCATCTCATCCGTTGCATCGCCCCGCCCCGGAGAAAAGGGGACAGTAATTTCGAAGCCAGCGGCTTGAGCAGCTTGCTCGATACCTACGTTACCGGCCAAGACGATGACATCCGCTATGCTTGCCTTGGTCTCTGCTGCAATGCTGTGTAGAACAGTTAATACTTTTGCCAAACGAGCTGGCTCATTGCCTTCCCAATCCTTCTGCGGAGTCAGACGAATTCGCGCCCCGTTTGCGCCACCGCGCTTGTCCGATCCGCGAAATGTACGAGCGCTGTCCCAAGCGGTACAAACCATTTCACTAACGCTCAGACCGCTTACTGCAATGCATTCCTTTACGGCTTGAATATCGTAATCAGTATTCCCGGCTGGAATAGGATCTTGCCAGATCAGATCCTCTTCTGGAACATCGGGGCCAATATAGCGAGCCTTTGGCCCCATATCTCGGTGGGTCAGTTTGAACCATGCCCGTCTGAAGACATTACTGAAATATTCAGGATCGTTGTAGAACCGCTCGGAAATCTTTCGATACTTTGGGTCCATCTTCATGGCCATATCGGCGTCGGTCATTACAAGGTTGCCGCGAATCGTCGGATCTGCAACATTGACGGGTTTGTCTTCTTCCTTCGGGTCAATCGGTTCCCATTGCCACGCACCTGCTGGACTCTTCTTTAGTTCCCAGTCATAGTTGAGCAGCATATGAAAATACCCATTATCCCACAGGGTCGGCTGAGGCGTCCAGGCCCCTTCTATACCACTGGTAACGGTGTTGTGACCAATACCCTGACCAGTATTGTTCACCCACCCCAAGCCCTGGTCTTGGATATCTGCCCCTTCGGGTTCCATGCCCAGCAACCCGGCATCACCGTTACCGTGACATTTGCCCACCGTATGCCCCCCAGCTGTAAGGGCTACGGTTTCTTCGTCGTTCATCGCCATACGGGCAAAGGTAACGCGCACGTCATTGGCGGTTTTGATAGGGTCGGGATTGCCATCTACACCCTCGGGATTAACATAAATCAACCCCATTGTTACCGCAGCCAGTGGATTTTCTAGCTTTCGCTCATCAGAATAGCGGCTGTGGTGGTTATCGCTGGGGGCAAGCCATTCCTTTTCTGGCCCCCAGTAAATATCTTTTTCGGGATGCCAGATATCTTCTCGACCAAAGGCGAAACCAAAGGTTTTTAGTCCCATGGATTCGTAGGCGATCGTGCCAGCATAGGTAATCAAATCGGCCCAACTAAGCTGGCTTCCATACTTCTTCTTTATCGGCCAGAGTAGACGGCGTGCCTTGTCTAGGTTGGCGTTGTCTGGCCAGGAGTTGAGTGGCGCAAAACGTTGATTACCTGTCCCCGCACCGCCACGACCATCCGCAATCCGGTAGGTTCCGGCCGCGTGCCAGGTCATACGGATCATCAGACCACCATAGTGACCCCAATCCGCTGGCCACCAATCTTGGCTGTCGGTCATCAGCGCGTGTAGGTCTTGTTTTAGTGCAACCACATCAAGTTTTTTTACCGCCTCCCGATAGTTAAAGTCCACTCCCATCGGATCAGTTTTGCGATCATGCTGACTCAAAATATCGAGATTAAGTGCCTTCGGCCACCACTCCATCTCTGACATACTATTTGTTGTTACACTACCGTGTATCACCGGACATTTACCACCAGTGCTTGTCATCTTTCTACCTCCTTGGAGACTCCCATTATACCCGCAGGGTTAACGGTGAGAGGTTCATGAGGACAGAATCTAGTTTGTATAAGCATAACCATCCTTTCTGTGAATAAATCGACAATATTTGTGACTAATCCCTTGCACTAGTCCTGATTTCGTTGAGATATTGAAAGACCCTGATTTTCGGGTTGCGACCCGTCCTACATAAGTACCAATATTCTTCCCCTTAGTCACCACGGCGCGGACAATATCTCCTGTCTGAAAGCCTTTGTGAAATTTAATTCTGGAGCAATGACGAATGGGGAACCCATACTTATTAGTCCTACAGAGCTGACGAGTGCCGTGTCCTTTGGCTGTTATTACCAAAGGTAGGGTTACTTCAATAATCAGAGTTTCAACTTTTCCAACATTGGCCGCATCTAACCAATGAGTTTTAGGAAGATTTTGGCGGCACCTGTTGAATTTTGTTAATCCGCCGCTACCCACTTCAACAGGCAATCCTATTGATTTCAGTTCGTAGTACAACGTACAGCGAGTTGAGTTAACAGAAGCCGCATCAGCCAGGGGGCGTAATGATTGACTCAGTATTCGTTTCAAGATACTAGGCTTTTTCGACAAAAAAAGCTCAATATCTTGATTGGATTTAGCCTGGTTACATGGATGACACGCAATAGTTAAATTAGAAACCCGATTGGAACCACCTTTAGATTTAGGCTTGATATGCTCGATTTCTAACTGAGTACCTGTTGCCCCACAATAAGCACACTTGCGATTCCATTTTTCAAGTAAATATTCCCGAAGTTCATAGCCGTAAAGTGTACCCTGTTGGTACTCGATACCAGATATTTCAGGATTTTGCAGCTTTTGAGTGTCGAACCTAACCAATTCTTGGGATATGCCGGTGATAGGACAGAATCGAATCAACTTTTTAACCCAAGTTAAAATATTTTGAACCCTAGACGTCA
This sequence comes from Moorena sp. SIO4G3, assembly GCF_010692305.1. Classification (NCBI taxonomy): domain Bacteria; kingdom Bacillati; phylum Cyanobacteriota; class Cyanophyceae; order Coleofasciculales; family Coleofasciculaceae; genus Moorena; species Moorena sp. SIO4G3. The sequence continues at coordinate 10,050 of NZ_JAAHIG010000302.1, forward strand.
AGCTGGGGGCTAACCAGCCTTTTGATCTAGTTCTGTTAAGAAACCTGGGCTTGCGGTATCGAGTCTTGCGATTACGTCTACTACGTCTCAATTGTCTACGAGAGGTCAAAGCCTCTTGTATTTGAAACCCTCGATGGGTAAGTTCAGATCCCCAGATTACTCGTTTTCCTTGGACGATAGCTAAACCGCTTATTTTTGCTCCAGGATCTATTTTGAGTTGGTGATCGTGAGTTATTGGCTGTTTTACTTCCTCCGTCAAAATTATGGTAAATGGGTAACGACGATAGACCTTTGCTTTTCCTACCGAAAGTAAAATTCTGGCTCTCGCAGGCTTGCATGGATCTAAGGGTTGTCGGTTTTTGTTGAGTACAAAGACACGCATAATTGTGTTTTCTCCTATTACTAGGGTTAAGTTAGCTTTGTCAATGTTATTCCTCGGTACTTTCCCAGTCGCACTGGCTTAACTCAAATACACCTGTTTAACGACCGGGTTCTAGAGCTGAAGACTAGCTACGCATCCTCAGGTAGGAACCTTAACACTTAGGAATAACGTAGTTCTTTGTTACGGTCGATGCCTGGTATTACCCAGGGCACCTCCGCTTCCGAACTGGGCGTGCGACTTTCACCGCACCCAGCTCTTAGGTATCCTCAACCAATAGGCTTGCCTTTCGGCTTGCTCCAATGAATC
>NZ_JAAHIG010000303.1:0-10674 GCF_010692305.1 Moorena sp. SIO4G3
TATTGGCTTTTTCATTCATCACCCCCAGTTTCCCAGAAATAGAACTAGTAGCATTGGCTAAGTGACGCATGGTAGTTTCCATACGCATCAGGTCTTGTTGACCATGGCTAGCGCTATCAGCAGTAATTTGAGATAGCTGAGCGACTTGCTCCATAGTTTGAACTAATTGCCCAGAGGTATTGGCAATTTCTTGAGCTGTGGTTGTCACCTCGTTGGTGGAGGCTAATTGTTCGGTCATGGTTGCTTCTAATTGCTTACCAGAGGCAGCAATTTGGGTGGTGGAGCTAGTCATTTGGATCCCAGACTGCTGCACCTTATAGATCAATGAATTGAGATTTTCAGTCATCTTTTTGAGAGATGCCAGTAATTGTCCAATCTCATCCGTTGAGGTAATTTCTACCTTGGTACTCAGATTACCAGCGGAAACTTCTTCTGCTATATCTACTGCTTTGTTTAACGAATTAACGATATCGCGGGTGACAAAAATTCCAAAACCTAGAGTAGCCCCAATGATTAAAATGAAAGCAATCAGTACGATGTTGATGGTACGTTGTTGGTTTTCTTTAGCAATATTGGCTGAGTTTTGAGATAATGTAATGGCTCGCCGCAAGAGACTCCTCATTTCTGCTTTAAGTTCTTCTCGGGACTCTTGCATCCGTTCTGCAGCCAATTCCGCTTGATCGGGTTGATTGCTAACAATTAACCTGAACGCTTGCTGAGATTTATCACCATAACGATCATGCATTGTGTTATATGAATCTAATTCAGATTTAAAATCTGACCAGCCTTCTTTTTGCTCTTTACTTAACGCTTTTTTGATTTCACGTTTGACGATATTATCAACTTTTATAAGAGCGTCATGCACTAATCCATCCCGTCGGTTGAACTCCCCTCTCGCTTGATTCAACGTGTTTCTGGCAGTGGCGCTTTCTGCATATCGGTAATTAAATCGAAAGGCCCGTTCAAAATTAACCGCCTGAGCAAGTTGACTTTCTTGCATTTCCGTCATGTGCTGGATAAGGGGGAGATCCTCTTCAGCTATCTTACCGATTTCAGTCGCTAACTTTGACAGTTCTATCCAGGTAATTCCCCCTCCTAAAAGTATGGCAAAACTAGAGAAGATTAGTAGACCTAGTAGTTTAGTTGCAATTTTCATTTAACTCCAAGTAGCCCCTGTTGTTATTGACTTTTTAGGTTTTGTAGTCGTTGAATTCGCTGTCGGATTACCGTAGCTTTAGCCAGCTCCCCACGATTTTCTTGAAGTAAAGCCAGATGAAACAGTGCTTCGTAGTAATTCGGTTTCAGGTAAACCGCTTTCTGGAAGCATGGCTCAGCCTGCTCGTCATTGCCCAAGGCCTGATGGACTTCTCCGAGTAACACATAAGCCTCAGCACTAGTCAAATCTTGATTTAGGTAAGTTTGGCACAGTGTCGCCGCTTCCTCCAAACTTCCTTGATTGGCTAATCTCCTGGCTTTCTCAAGCAAGGATTCTTGTCCCTTTTCAAGCTCCCTTTGTAAGCAGGATTGTTTGATTTGTTTAGACTGTCGATTAACAAGGGCAGAGAGGGAAGATGATGTTGTTTGGTTTTCCTGGTTTTGCCCCTTGTGCTTTTCCTGTCTTGGATACGGAGAATGGATCAGCGTCACTGGGGACTTATCAGTCGGGAGTAACGATGAGGTTTCCCAATTTCTCCCCCGCCCCTGTTCTGACTCCCTGGTCTGGCGTTCTCCAAGATGTTTCACCTTCTGATAGGCAAAAGCAAAGGGATAGCGAACTGACACAAATCGATTGGTAGTTATTACTCCTGTTTCAGCAGACCCCACAAACAGCAAACCTTTAGGCATTAATAAACGATCTAAGAGTTCTATAGCACGGAAGCGGGCAGATTTATCTAAATAAATCAATAAATTGCGGCAGAATATAATGTCATAGTTGCTCTGAGCCAAGCCCAAGGGGTCTAGGATATTACCATGCTTGAAATTAACAGTGTTGCGCACCAACTGACATAATTCATAACCATCGGTCGTTTGCTTGAAATAGCGTTTTCGTTGCTGTAGCTGGTTGCCCCGAAACGAATTCCTGCTGTAGAGAGCACGTCGAGCTTTCTGCAATGCTTCCTTGCTGATATCAATGGCATCGAGCCGAAACTGATTAGGAGTCAAACCGACATCCAGCAAGGTCATAGCAATGGAGTAAGGTTCTTCTCCAGTAGAACAGGGTATACTTAACACGCGGAGGATGGGGTGGTTGGGATTGGGCAACCACTCAGATCTGAGGTAACGACTCAGAAACCCAAAGGGTTGTTTGTCCCGGAAAAACCAAGTCTCTAGGACAACGACCGTTTCAATCAGTGCTTCGAGTTCTTGAGGTGAGGTTTGAAGTTTCTGCAGATACGTTTGCTGATCCGGTAAGCCACAAGCCAATCGTCTGGTTTCTATCGCTCTAGCAATCTGCCTAGACCCAATAGTACTGCCATCCAAACCGATTTTCTTTCTCAGCAAAGCCTCGATAGTCGCCTGAATCATTACTATGAGTTCTTAGTTGTTAGTTAGTTGGTAGTTTTTGATTGTCTGCTCCAGGTAATAAGTATATCTGTTGGGACTCCGATAACAAATACTCTAGCCGGATTCGTTGGATCATGCCTTTTTCATCCATAATCATTTCTCCTAAATAAGGAGCGTCATTCATTTGAACTCCAGCATCGACCAACTCAGTATCTGGTTTCTTTAAGGTTTCTGTGATTCGTTCTGACATCAACCCCAGGCAATACTGAGTCTTATTATTGCCAACGTAATTGACCATTATAATCCGCGTGCTTAAGTGGGAGCGGCTGGGAGTACCTTGAATTAAATGGCACAGATCGATGACTGGGACAATTGCACCTCGGTAGTTAAACAAACCAGCCACATAGTCAGGAGCTTGGTGTATTTTTCGGAGGCTGACTCTGGGAATTACCTCCACGACCTGAGAACTATCCAGGGCATAAAGGTCATTTCCTACATAAAAAATTAACATTAACATCGGTTAATTGGTGGAAAAATTGGTGGGAATTGATATAACGATCGTGCTAAGAGTATTGTTTTTAAGTGATAGGGGATAGTCTTTTGATCTTTATTTAACATCATTGAGCCTCTAGATTTGTGAGTGTTGAAACCCCTAATTAGCTCTGAACTAGATTATGAAGTAAATGTGAAAAAATCCTGAAAATGTGAAGATACTCTCCTTTTTATGAAAAAAGTATGAAATGTGCCTCAAAAAAATGTGAACTAAACAAGGCTAATACCAATTCGGGACATTACGGCGACACATCAATTTCATCCATCTGGGCAGAGGGTAGACCGGCTTTTGCACAAGTGGCTCGGACTGAAATTTAAATGCTTACTAGCTTAAGCCTATACTTCCCCATTTACCTTCCTATCGCTCCATGGTAGAGTGTGTCCACTTGTTTCCATAATCTGCTCTAGGTGAAAACAAAGCATTTGCACTTGGATATGTGCCTCAAAATAGGGAGTTTTTCTACCCATGCTTCCGTTGGACTTGGAGCAAGCAGATCCACCCATACCTTCTACACGGGATCTACTGAGTATCCAACACCTTCACTATCACTTCACACTTCTAGGGGCTATAACCATTGCGGTGCAATCCTTTCATGAATTCGCCGGAGTTTGCCCCTTTTTACCTGAAATCCATATCTGTCAAGGGATTTGAGCTCTTAAGATTTACTTTATAAATTAGCTTTTAACGAATAGGGGAGTTTGAGGGGTCGAAATTCCCCATCCCTGGGACGGGTGGGTTTGAAGTTACCGTAAGAGAGGGTCGCCTTTATAGTTGCTAGGTTATGCAGAAAAGGGTTAAATCTTTTTTAATAGCGATGCAGCGCGGTCTTGGGAAGGCAGCGCGGTCTTGGGGGTCCCCCCCATGAGCGACTGCCGTGGTTTCCCCCACTCGCGCTTTGCATCAAGACAAGGCGACCCTCTCTAAGGTTTCGTCTCCGGGATGGATAGACCCCTGGCCGTAGGCCACGCTACGCGAACAAGGACTTAACGACACTTGAATATTTACCACAAAGTATATATAATGATATATAAGGTCGATGGATGAGTGCAAAGACAGTGAAGCATCAAGCCGTAAAAGTCAGAATTTACCCCACGCAGGAGCAAGTTCAGATACTTGCTCAACATTTTGGTTGTGCTCGTTGGTGGTGGAACTATGCATTAAATCAGTGTATAGAGACTTACAAGGAAACCGGCAAAGGGTTGTCTCGGTCTGCGCTCAATTCTATGTTGCCAAAACTCAAAAAAGATGAAAAAACTGTTTGGCTAAAAGACTGTTATTCTCAGGTTTTACAATCTGTAAGTCTCAACCTTAGTCGTGCATATCAAAACTTTTTTGAGGGCAGGGCTAAATATCCTAGGTTCAAATCATTCCATCATCGCCAATCAATCCAGTATCCACAATACGTCAAACAAGTAGGTGACTGCTTAAAATTCCCCGGGAAACTGGGTGTTATCAAGGCTAAAATTCACAGAGAACTAGACGGGGAAATTAAAACTGTCACAGTTAGCAAAACTCCATCTGGTAAGTATTACGCTTCTGTGTTGATGGAGTATGATTCGGACGATATAAAGCCATCCACCGACGGGAATGTGATTGGCATTGATTTGGGTATCAAGGATTTTGCGATCACTTACGATGGCAAAAAGACCTCTAAGTTTGGTAATCCCAGGCACTTAGCTAAATACGAACGAAAATTAGCAAAAAAACAGCGTATTGCCGCCCGAAAGAAAAAGGGAAGCAATGGACGGAAAAAAGCCATAAAGATTGTAGCTAAGGTATACGAACGGATTGGAAATGTCCGCCAAGACTACCTACACAAACTATCCAGAAAGATAGTTAATCAGAACCAAGTAGTAGTAGTTGAAAACCTAAATGTCAAGGGCATGGTTCGTAACCATAAATTAGCTAAAGCAATATCTGATCTAAGCTGGGGAACCTTTGTGAACTTCCTGTCTTATAAGTCTGAAAAAGAAGGGAAGGTATTGGTTGAGATAGACCGGTGGTTCCCCAGTTCTAAAACCTGCTCTAATTGTCATTACCGAATCAAAGAGTTGCCACTAGATGTCAGGACTTGGACTTGCCCAAGTTGTGGAACTCATCATGACAGAGATGCTAATGCGGCTAAGAATATTAGAGCAGAAGGGATCAGAATGCTATCCTCCTCTGGGACGGGGGAGGTCAACGCTAGTGGAGAAGAAGTAAGACCAAAGCTTGGACGTCCGTCTAAGTTGAGGCATTCTTCCGTGAAGCTAGAAGCCCCAACCTCTAAGAAGTAGGTTGGGGTAGTTCACGTGGTTTAATTATATTAAACTTAACAGCTGATAGCTGAACGCGCACGCGTGCGCGTAGCGCATTAGCTGATAGCTGACCGCTACATGGTGACAATTTGATTGACTAATAAATAACTGAATTATGGCTTTGATTTTTGAATGGCTGAGCAAAGTCTGGAACATCGTCTCGAAGGTGTTTACCACCAAACTGTTTCAGCTAGGCACCCAAGAGCTGTCTCTGATTATGATAGTCCAACTCATAGTAATGGCTATCATTACCTTATATATAGCTCGTAAACTGCAGGACTTGATTAAGCGTCGGGTGCTAACTCGCTTCGGGTTAGATCGTGGCACTCGCGAAGCATTGTCCTCCCTGATCGGCTATGTTCTAACTGTCTTAGGATTTTTGATTGTTCTGCAAACGGCTGGGATTAACCTCAGTTCCCTAACTGTTTTTGCAGGGGCAATGGGTATTGGTTTAGGCTTCGGACTTCAGAATTTAACCGCCAACTTTATCAGTGGTCTGGCGATTCTGTTTGAAAAACCAATTAAGGTGGGAGACTATGTCAAAGTTGATGACCTGTCAGGAACTGTAGAAAAAATCTCGATTCGCTCCACCACTATCCGCACCAATGATGGGGTGTTTGTTATTGTTCCGAATACTAGTTTCCTGGAAAACAATGTGGTTAACTGGAGTTATCAAGATCCCAGAGCTAGGCTCAGAATTCCTGTTGATGTTCCCGATGAAAGCGATCCAGTCATCGTCACAGAGGTACTGTTAGAAGCGGCTCGCAAAGAACCAGAAGTTTTACCATCTCCTGCTCCTGAAGTATATTTTAAAGGGTTTGGAGACGGCATGGATTTTGAACTCTTAGTATGGATCGACAATCCACCAAATATGGAATCAATTCAGAGTAGTTTGTATTATCTGATCGAAGAGCAACTTCGTGAGCAGGGAATCGAGCACGCCGAGCCTCAGAGAGACCTGTATATCCGAAATCTGAAGGACTTAGAATTTCTGCTACAAAAACCTCAACAAACTGCCGCTGCTAACGGCTCATTCTCTGATCAAGAACCCCTCTCTAAAAAAGCTGTAGCTACTGCCAGAACAAATAAAGTAAAAACTAACTCTAGAGGAAAAGTGACCCTGCGGGATCTCTTGCGGAAGGTGAGTTTCTTTGAAAAGTGTAGCGATAGCGAGCTGCGACATATAATTCAGCAAGGATATCGTCAAATGCTCAAAGCAGGGGATATAATCTGTGAAGAAAACGACCCAGGGGATTCATTTTATATTATTTTATCTGGCTTAGTTGAAGTTTTTGTAGAATCAATCGGAAAACGGGTTGCCACCCGCAAGCCAGGGGAATTTATTGGAGAGATGTCCTTGCTTCTGGGTACCCCCCGCACGGCTACCCTTCGCACCCTAGAAGACACGATTCTGTTTGTGGTAGACAGGGAAAATTTAAAGAGTCTTTTGGAAAAGCACAAAGATTTAGCTGACCAAATTTCCGAAGAATTATTCAAACGTAAGGAGACCCTAGATAAATTAGGAATAACGGTAGGTGTAACAGAGGAAAAAGAGAGTGGCACCAATCAGATTCGCCAACGCCTTCAATCACTCTTTGGGATTTGATAGGTTTGTTGGTAATGATTTGACAGCTGGGTTTTCAAGTTTGATTTTTTAGTCACCTAAAATCTTAGAAAATTGATAAAATTTTAGCTACCGATGAGTAACTGATTATCAGTTTTATTTTATTTTTAATCAGCTAGGTCAACTTGGAAACCTTAATTTGCTATAGTTAAAGATATTTTTGCTAATTCCGGATTCTCTACTACTTCTGGGTAAACCGCCACACCCCATCCCAATTCTGGGGTACCCCTTGCACCATTAATTGATTAATTCGATCTACATACAATAACGCTGTCTTATCGTTAGGATTGACAGCTAACACTTGATTAAAACACGCTTTAGCTTTCTCAAATTCTTGAGTTCGGTAGTACTCTATAGCGAGCTCAAATTCTGACTGGGTTGTTAACTTTAATTTCCTAACTTTTTCAGCTTCTCCTTCCAAGACTTCATAAACAGCAATTGGTTCATTTTTTCCTTTAACAATTGCTCGATCGAGAAACCGAATCTGGTATTGACTAGGATTACTCAATTGCTCTAAAGCTTGCTCGGAGATTAACAAAGACACGCCATAAAACTTAGTTAACCCTTCTAAACGAGCAGTTAAGTTTACATTATCCGAAAAAGCATCCCCTTGCATCCGAAATGTCTCTCCTACCATTCCCACCATCATCTGACCCACATGAATGCCAATGCCTACTTTAATTGGTAGATAGCCTTTGGCAATACGCCTGTGATTGTATTCTTCCACTCTGATTTGCTTGGCAATTCCCGCTGCTACTGCCTCATCGGTGCCATCAGGGAAAATAGCCATTATACCATCTCCGAGAAACTTGACGATAAAGCCGTTTTGATTGCGAATCTCGGGACTGACACGCTTGAGATAAGCATTAACAAAGTCGAAGTTTTCCTTCGGGGTCATGGTTTCTGAAAGGGTAGTGAAAGAGCGAATATCTGAGAACATGACCGCCATTTCTTTACTGACGTGGTTCCCCAGATATACATCAAGAATAGTTTCTTTTTGAAGAAAGTTAAGATATTCAAAGGGAACAAATCTGCTATAGGACGTATTGGTTTTTTCTAATTGCCGGTGAGCTTCTTGCAATAGTTTATGTTGTTTTTCTAATTCCCGATAGGACTGTTTGAGGTTGTTCCAAAGTGTGGTAGTAATACTTACAACTGCAGCACTAATAACGGTAAACAAGGGTGTAAATACGGGAATCAACCAGCCAGATAAAAAGGCAATATAGGAACTGGTAATAATAATAACTCCGGCTATAAGGGTGCCAACTCCAGTTACCCATCGCCTACGGACATACATCGATCCAAGGGTAGCACTATATCCAGACCAGAACACAATCCACAGCCAATTAAGGGATTTGACTGATGCTCGAAGCATGGGACGACCTTCATTAGCTGCACTCAAAATCTGGCTGGTGATATTGGCGTGAATTGCTATACCTGGTATTAATTCAGTGGGAGTTAGTAAGGTACTATTGTAGGGAGTGAGGTGATTGTCATTGAGACTTGGGGCTTTTGCCCCCAACAAGACAATGCGATCGCTCATCAAATTTGGGGGAATGCGATTGTCGAGAACATCAGTCATGGAGATAGTCAAAAAGCTCTCCTCACCGCCCCGATAGTTCAATAAGATTTGGTATCCTCCCATCTCTGCTTTGCTGTACTCTCCATCATTACTGGAGAGGGGTACAAACTTGGCTTTACCTAAACCGTATATCTTTTTATCGGGATTGATCGGCTCAAGTTTAATTCCGTCTTGTGCCAAATACATTAGCGCTAGTTTCACACCAAATCCTTGCTTACGGGTACCATCAGGTTTGCCCAGAAGAATGATCCCTCGCCGGATTTTGCTATCCCCATCGATGAGTACGTCGTTAGCTGCTACCTGACTCAATTTATCCAGCACTGGTGGCGCTGCAATGGGGTTGCCAGCAATTTTCTCAATTCCGATCACATTTGGGGTAGACTTAAACACCTCTACCAGTTCATCATGTCCAGGTTCAACCACTAGGTCTCGATAAATATCAATTCCAATCGCTCTTGGTTGCTGGGCTTTGATATTCCGAATTAGCTGAGCCATAACCCGATCTGACATCGGCCATTGCTTAACATATTTGATATCGGGTTCATCAATGGTGACCAGGACAATGCGCTCGTCAACAGATTCTTTTGGACGCAGCCGAAATAATTGGTCTTGGCTTGCCCATTCCAGTATCCGAAACAGTCCAGCATTGCTTCCTAAAATCACCAATCCTGCTATACTCGGCGCGATGAAGAGGACTGTTCCCCACTGTTTAATCTGTTGTTTTATGGTTTGCCACATTTGGCTTTAATGTCCGTTATTTTGGTGAGGTTGTTTCTTTATAGTATTCCCCTTTGAGTTCTGAAAATACTCGCGCTTGGGACAGGCAAGAGGCAAGAATCAAGAGGCAAGAGGCAAGAATCAAGAGGCAAGAGGCAAGAGGCAAGAGGCAAGAGGCAAGATTGAATAAAGTAAATAGTGATTTTTGGGAGCGATGCAGTCGCTAAAGGTAGAGAAATTCGGACAAGGGAACAGGAAACAGTAATAATATTTGACTCTCTCTTGATGCAGTCGCGCTATGGGGAAAACTCCCGTGAGGCCACTGCATCGCTATTGCCTATTGCTAGCTTGCCTATTGCTAGCTTGCCTATTGCTAGCTTGCCTATTGCTAGCTTGCCTATTGCTAGCTTGCCTATTGCTAAGTAGGTGGGCTTAATTATCTGTAAAATAGCGATTGAAATTTAAAATCCTGAAAACCATTGTAATCAAGGCTTTTAGCTTCATTTTCCTATTTTGAGTTTTAACGTTTATTTATGCCCACCTACTTAGCTTGCCTTAAAAGCATAAGCAATGTCGCTGATGAACATGATAATTGCTATATAAAAGCGCGATTAATTGGCTAGCTAATCTTATAACTTCTAAATAATCACAACTGCTCTCCCATCGGCTGAGTTGCGATCGCATCCAGTCCCACTTGTTCGAGTAAATCTTTCCACTCATTGGCTAGGGTTGTATTGTCAGGATCCAACCGTTGAGCAGTCACTAAAACCTCTAGGGTATCGTACCATATTCCCGCCTTAGCATATTCAGTAGCCAACGCGATCGCGGACTTGGATGACCCTTGGTAACTCACCGTTGATTTTACCCGTTTAACCCACCCACTTACTGAATAATTATCAGGTCGCAGGATACCGTCTGGTTCAATGGGTGCCAAGTACCAGAGGTAGTTTTGACCAATCTTTAATTCTGGTGCTGCTTCTGGTAGGGTAATACTAATCACTCCTTCCTGGCCAGAACTTTTGAGGGTTGTGTGATATTGGGAATTACCCTGTTCATCTTGCAAACTGAAAAAAACCTCAGTTGCTCCCAGGGCGGGCATATAAACAAATAGAGTTGGACGCGGTGATACGGTGTACCCGTGTTTTGTGGGTGGAAGCAATGCGGTTAGGGGGAGTTTACTACCTCTCGAACCCCCACCGATGCTAGTTCTGGGGCTGGCGGATTCTCCGGGTAGGTCAAATTCTACATCCCCTCTCGAACCCCCACCGATGCTAGTTCTGGGGCTGGCGGATTCTCCGGGTAGGTCAAATTCTACATCCCCTCTCGAACCCCCACCGATGCTAGTTCTGGGGCTGGCGGATTCTCCGGGTAGCTCAAATTCTACATTTCCTCTCGA
>NZ_JAAHIG010000304.1:0-10619 GCF_010692305.1 Moorena sp. SIO4G3
TGACCAGCGATTAACCCTGGTATCTCAGTGTCACGGGTAGGTTCTGCTGCCCAAACTAAGGCAATGAAGAAAGTGGCTGGTAAGTTGAAGCTAGAACTAGCCCAGTTTGACGACTTGCAAGCTTTTGCTCAGTTTGCCTCCGACTTGGATGCCGCAACCCAAGCTCAGTTGGCTCGGGGTCAGCGTTTACGGGAAGTGTTGAAGCAACCTCAGAATTCCCCCCTAGCTGTGTTTGAGCAAGTGGCAATCGTTTACGCTGGACTCAATGGCTATCTAGATGATGTGCCTACTGATAAGGTGACAACTTTTACTCAGGGACTGCGGGAGTACTTGAAAACCAGCAAGCCAGAGTACGTTGAGATCATCAAAAAGGAGAAGAAGCTCACTGATGAAGCCGAAAGCATTCTAAAGGAAGCGATCGCAGAATACAAACAGACCTTCCTAGTCTCCGCTTAACAGGTTAAAGATTAGTTTCCGTTGCAGGTTAGTTTCCGTTGCAGGTTGCAGGTTAGTTTCCGTTGCAGGTTAGTAGGTTGCAGGTTGCAGGTTAGTTTCCGTTGCAGGTTGCAGGTTAGTAAGTTGCAGGTTAGTAGGTTGCAGGTTCTCTAAAACACAGTCAACCTAGCCTACACCGAACGCCAAAGGCGAACAACCAGACAACCTTCAACCCGAGACAACCTTCAACCTTCAACCTTCAACCAGACAACCTTCAACCCGAGACAACCTTCATCCTTCATCCTTGAACAGATTATGCCTAATCTAAAAGATATTCGCGATCGCATTAAGTCAGTCAAAAATACTCGCAAAATCACCGAAGCGATGCGCCTTGTGGCTGCGGCTAAGGTACGTCGTGCTCAACAACAGGTAACTGCCACCCGTCCCTTTGCTGACCGCTTAACACAAGTTCTCTACGGTTTGCAAAACCGGATGCAGTTTGAAGATGCCAATCTCCCCCTACTAAAAGAACGGGAAATCAAGAATGTAGGCTTGCTCGTCGTTTCAGGGGATAGAGGACTATGTGGCGGTTACAATACTAACGTTATCAAGCGTGCCGAAAACCGTGCAAAGGAACTACAGGAGAAAGGGGTTGGCTACAAATATGTGCTAGTTGGACGAAAAGCTATTCAGTACTTCCAGCGCCGCGACCAGCCAATTGATGCCAAGTACACCGGTTTAGAACAGATTCCCACAGCATCAGAAGCATCTATGATTGCTGACCAACTCCTCTCCCTGTTTCTGTCTGAAACCGTAGACCGGGTGGAGTTGATATACACCAAATTCGTCTCATTGATTAGTTCTCGACCTGCGGTTCAAACCCTGCTACCCCTAACAGCTAAGGGACTAGAATCACAGGATGATGAGATCTTCAGATTGACAACTAAAGGTGGTGAGTTCAAGGTGGAGCGGGAGGTAGTCACAAGGACAAGTACCGAGACTTTCCCCCGTGACATGATCTTTGAACAAGACCCTGTCCAAATTCTGGATGCCCTGTTGCCTTTATATCTAAACAACCAGTTACTACGGGCCTTACAAGAGTCAGCAGCTAGTGAACTGGCTTGTCGGATGACAGCAATGAGTAATGCCAGTGATAATGCCTCGGAACTGACTGGTAAACTAACCCTAACCTACAACAAGGCACGGCAAGCCGCTATTACCCAGGAAATTCTGGAAGTTGTGGGTGGTGCTGAAGCACTCGGTTAATTTCATTTTATTTAATTTATCAAAAGGGAGAGTTTGAGAGGGAAAAGAATACCCCTTGACGAATAGTTTGGGGATTAATTTTCCCTTTCAAGTAGTTTTAAGATAAAAGAGAAAGGTCTTAAAAAACTGGGAATTGACCTTACTCAGCTACCCCCGGTGCGGGGGAAAGTTACGCCCATGGAGATAACAATCTATTTGGTTGTGCCTGGGAATCCCAATCCTCTTAGGTTGGGGAAGTTCAACGTCAGCTGCAAAGATTACCTGCGTCTGGAATTAACCAGGCGCATTTTTACTGTTTGCTAATTTTATCAGCAATTATAGTGTTTAGTAAAAAAGGGAATAGCGGGTTATATCATGTTACTATAATCACTTATCAAAAAACTTAGCTTCCTTCTTGTAAGTAATCTCCCTCTTTATTGCCTGTTCCCTGTTCCCTGTTCCCTGTTCCCTATTATCTACTAATTATAAGTGTTAAACCGAAAATGATATTAGGTTATGAAACAATTATGGAATCGCCAGCCGATTGAGATTAGGCATACAATATTGGCTGCTATTTTAGTATTAGTTATAGTAAGTTTCTTTTATTTTGTCAAATTTGAAGGGAATATTACTGGCTTTTTCAGAATTGGATCACTATTCCCTATTTCTCCTTATCTCAATAGTGATCAAGTATTGATTTATCAGGGAGAGCAGGGATATGATGGTCAACAGTTTCTGAGTATTGCCCTGGATCCATGGTTAGAAAACTCAGGCACAATAGAAGCCATTACTCCTCCGCAATATCGCTACAGAAGAATTCTGTATCCACTGCTAGGTTATCTATTAGGTTTTGGGAATCCCCAGTTAATTCCCTACGCAATGGTTGGGATTAACTGTCTAGCTATTATTCTCATAGTATTTGTGAGTAGTTTATATCTGAAACGATATAGTGGAAAAAATTGGCACTCACTCCTAGTTCTTTCTATACCAGGAATTTGGATGGTTTTATCTCTTTCAACAGCTGATTTAATCAGTAGCTTGCTGCTGGTAACAGCTATCTATTTTTATCGCAATGAAAAAGCGATTTACACAGCAATAGCGATCGCAGCTGCTTGTCTGACAAGGGAGACAATGCTATTAATGTGGTTGGCAATTTTATTAACCAGTATATGGGAGCGCAAAGGTCGGCAGCTGCAACATCTATTATGGGCTTGGATACCAGTAGCTGGGTGGGCTATCTATGTTTTCTATCATCTAGAGGCTCAAGAGAATCTAGAAGGTAGTGAAAATTTTGGCTACCCCCTATTTGGCATAGGTCAAAAGCTGATTAATAGTCTCACAGGGGGACTAGGGGGAAAAAACCTGTTTGAAGCTTATTCATTTGCCTTATTAATAGCAGCTTTTGTAGTTACTATACTGCTAGCCAGTCAATCCCTGCGGGAAAACAAAGTTATCCTAATCAGTGCCATTATTTATGCTGTGCTATTTTCAATGACTAGCATGACTATCTTAGGGTATTATTTAGATTATTCTCGTGTATACCTAGATATCTATTTCTTACTATTACTCAGTAGCAGTTACTCACAACGCTATTTAAGCTATTTAAAAAATATCGTCATGGCTGGTGCCACGTTAGCAAGCATCACCTATTTACTTGCCCATTCATGAAACACCGGAAAGGTATAACTGAAGTTCCCCTTTGACAAAACAGCACAACCTATGCTTGGATTGGAATTGAGGATTTTTTCTTAGGCATTTACTGGGTACAAAATACCGAAATTCCCAGTAAATCAAGAGCTTTTTGTTGAAGGAGAGTGGCTTGGGTTATTTTCTCAAAGGTAATATCCTTCCCCTCTAACTTTGTGTTAATCGTATTGAGGGTAATCGTCCCTAAATCTGCCATTAACGTATTAAAGCTGTGTACAGGGAATTGATCTTGTGTTTTCTTTTTACGAGCTTTCGATAAAGCTTTCTTTGAACGTTGGGATGGAGCGACGACTTCAGTTGTAGTTAGTTTGACTTGTTCAGATTCTTCATCTGCAAAAAGTATCGGAGCTAAAGCTTGCTTCATGTGCCATTCAACGTAATAAGATAACATACATAAAAAGACATGTGCTCTAACTCGATTTTCTAAATGGTGATAGATGGGACGTACTTTTAAATCCATAGTTTTATAAGCACGGAAAGCCTGCTCAACTTGTGAAAGACTCTTATAAGTTTTCACTGTGGCCGGAGCATCTAAAGTTTCTGCCTCCACCGAAGTCCGAATCACATACAAACCATCTAACGCAGCTTCAACCGAGAGGACATCTCTCTTACGTGAATAAGAGAAACTTCTCTGAGTTATCTCCAAGTTAAAAAATTTACCCACTTGATATCGATTGATAACTTTTCCCACTCTCAGGCCAATTTTGTCCGCGCCAATTAGCGCTCTTTTTTCTCTATTTGTTGCCGCCACAATAGCATTCAGTTCTTTTTCAGTCGCTTGCAATAATTGTTCTCGTTTGAGTTGATTAGCTTCAGCTAGTATCGGATTACGACAAGCGATTAACCTTTCGCCAGGATAAGAAGATGATTCCAATTCGACTAAGTTAGTTTGGTCAAATAATCCCAGCTGAACTACCTCTTGTTCCGCTAATTTCCGTATTTGAGTTCCTCTTAAAGCCGTAACCCAATCCAGCCCTTCTGTGGTAGAGAACTCTTGATTGATGCGGGTTTGAGTAATCATGCCCCTGTCACCAACCCACACCACTCGCTTCAGTCCGAAACGAGAACGTACTTTCTCTATTTGTTTGCCTAATGTCGCCGTGTCGTTGGTATTCCCTTCAAAAACTTCTACCGCAATCGGGCAACCTTCTTGGTTACACAATAATCCGAAAACAATTTGTAATTTTCCTTTCTTTTTATCTCGACTATAGCCATAGTTTGCCAGGGGACAACTCTTGCCTTCAAAGTAAGTAGAACTGACATCATAGAGTACTAAGCTTCCCTCTGATAGATGCTTTTTGGCCAATTTATTCTCAAGGCTCTCTTGTCGAGCCAATAGCCAATCTAGAGCCTCGTATAATTCATCTTCATCGGCATATTCTAGTCCTAACAACTTACTCAATGACGAAAAACAAGTCTCTTTATTTAGTCCCCTAGCTGTTGCCAATTTGGAGCGCGGCTCTAGGATCCTTGCCACTATCATCGCCAGAATGATTGAGCGCTTTCGGGAAGACTTTTCCTCAATTAATTCTGGCAATTTTAGTTTATTTATAGTTCCCAAAACGGCAGCGACATGACCGTGAGGAAGACTACGTATAATTTGGAAAGCTTCACCATAATTCTCAACAGCTACTCCTCCTTTTAGGACAATACGTAGATTTTCTATGACTTCATCTGGTAATTTAGACAGATTAGCTATAGTTCTTTTACGAACTTTATCTCCTTCACGATAAGACTCTCGAAGGAGGACGGCAGGGGGAGAATTTCTGTTAGGAACACGTTCTATATACATGACTACATTATAGCCGAATTTCTCCTCACCTAAATCTTAATAAAATCGAAAGATTACATGGACACACAAGGGTCAGGGATTGGTCACCCAAATCCCTGATTAGGATAGCCTTTCACTGCCCTTGTAGTACAAATGCACGGGGGAACTTCAGGTATAATGAAGATTTGGAAAAAATTTGATTTAGCGTTTGTATTTGAGATGTAAAATTTAACACGATAAATAAAGATATAATGTCAGGTGTACTTTGGGCTAAAAAGCGACATCATGAATAATATCAAGTCAGGTTGAATACCCTCAGCCCTGGTGCTAATGGTTTAGTAAATAGGAGCACTTCTGAAAATAAGCTTGATATTCATCATAGCATCTATGAATAATCTTGTTGACCCTTGGATAATCACTTTTTGCTAACTTAAGAATACCCGAATCATAACGGTAATGGTCAGAGTAAATTAAGATAAATAAATTAATTAATTATTAAAATAATTACCATGCCAGTTCGTGACTACTATCATGATAGTGTACGCAATGCCCTTCAAAAAGACGGTTGGACAATCACCCACGATCCCTATCGTTTAAAACTCACTAGAAAAAAGAATTTATATATTGACTTAGGGGCAGAACGACTCATTGCGGCGGAAAAAGGTGTCCAGAAAATTGCTGTTGAAATCAAAAGTTTCCGCAGTGCATCAGAAATGAAAGATTTAGAGGAAGCAGTGGGTCAATTTGTCTTGTATGAACACCTACTGGCACGCTACGAACCCGAAAGAAAACTCTATTTAGCTGTTCCAGAAGATGTGAGAACATCAGTGTTTGAAGAAGAAGCAGGACAAGTTTTAATCGAAGATAAAATCATTCGCCTTTTTACCTTTGACGTTAATCAAGAGGAGCTTATTACATGGATACCTTAAACAAAACTAATCTAAAACAAGCCATTATCAAAGTCTTAGAAGACTACGTTGAATTTTTAGGAAATGACCCCGAAAGCGACCTTCAATTAATCATTGACGAAAATAAAGATCACTATCTCCTCATGGAAATAGGTTGGCACAAAAATCAAAGAATTTACGGCAGTTTGATTCACATTGATATCATTAACGAAAAAATTTGGCTTCAACAAGACGGCACAGAAGAAGGAGTGGCCAACGAACTGGTAAAACTAGGCATTTCACCCCAACAAATTGTCCTTGCCTTTAAAACCTTAGAACGCCGTAAAATAACTGACTTTGCCGTTTCCTAATTCACAACTAAGTACCTAGGCAAAATGCTTACACATTGAAAGTTCACGGGGTGACAAAAAAGCTCAAACCTATATAGGTGTTAGGTGTTAGGTTTTAGGTGTTGGGTAAAATGAGCGCATCGGAGTCTTTTGTATTGCTCTCTATTGAAGCAATTTTCACGCATACTTCGTCAATGATAGTTTTAATCAATCCATACCCGCACGGACATTCTTCCCTAACACCTAACCCCTAAAACCTAACCCCTGTAATATTTTCAATTAGCTTGTCACCCCCTGAGCCTATTTACTTGCCCATTCATGAAAAACCGGAAAGGTAAAATGAAGATTCGGTAAAATTTAATAAAACTCTAACAAAAGTAAAAAAAATGCATAGATAGCGTCTTTGATAGCGCTATACTTATAGTTAAGGGGTAACCTAATTTGGTGGGTCTGAGTGAAATCAGGCGCTTTTTTAATGAGGTTTTTTATACCCACAGATTTTATTAATAACTATTACAAAAATTGTTTTTTTTCAGAAAAAGGGCAATTTTCACTTGATTAATTATTAAAGGCTGAAAATCACACCAGTTTTCAGATACAGCCTCAGATACTACCCAGGTGTGCATTATATAACAACTGAGAATTCATTAATTACGGAGCAAACATCAATGGTTTCTAATGATAACTTTGCAGACCGGATATTCTTAAAGCGTACATCAGTTAGTACCACAGGCACTAACGTGGGTTTCACTGGGGAGTCAGGTGAGCCCAATCATGCAGGCATTAGCAGCCCGTTAAATTCTGCGTGGTGGTCTTGGACAGCTGCCGCTGATGGGATCGTGACCATTGACACTTTTGGGAGTAACTACGACACTACCCTGGCAGTCTACACCGGTTCAGCAGTTAACAGCTTAACAGAGATTGCCAGTAATGATGACACCTTTGGTTTGCAAAGTGAAGTTGTATTTACTGTTAGCGCTGGTACAACCTACCAAATTGCTGTTGATGGCTTTTCTTCCAACACAGGCTTGATTGATCTCAACATTAACTTAGATATTGACGACAATCTTATTTTAGGAACATCAGGCAATGATAGCCTGTTCGGCAGTGTCGAAAACGATCAGATTGAGGGTTTGGCTGGCAATGACACTATTTTTGGTAGTGAGGGAATTAATACCCTTCTCGGGGGTGATGGTAATGACGTGATCTACGGTGGTTCACAGCTGGATGTGATTGGCGGTGGTAGCGGTAATGATACCATTTTTGCCAGTGAAGGTAATAATGAAATCTTTGCTGGTGCTGGTGATGACCTGATCTATTCTGGGGCTGGCGATGATTTGATTAATAGTGGCAGCGGTAACGATACCATCTTCGCCAGTGAGGGTAATAATGACATCTTTGCTGGTGCTGGTAATGACATGATTTACGGTGGTTCACAGCTGGATGTTATTAATGCTGGTAGCGGTAATGATACCATCTTCGCCAGTGAGGGTAATAATGAAATCTTTGCTGGTGATGGTAATGACATGATTTACGGTGGTTCACAGCTGGATGTTATTAATGCTGGTAGCGGTAATGATACCATCTTCGCCAGTGAGGGTAATAATGAAATCTTTGCTGGTGCTGGTAATGATATCATCTATTCTGGCTCTGGCAATGATTTGATTAATAGTGGCAGTGGTAACGACACCCTGTGGTTAGGGGGTGGTGAGGATGTAATTGTCCTCGAAAGCGGCAATGGTTTTGATACTATCAATAACTTCCAGCTTGGTCTAACTACGTTTGATGCGGGCGATAGTAGTCAGCTGAGCATCATTGATGGTGCTAATGGTGCGGAAATTTCGAGCGCGGGAGACCTCTTGGCTGTGGTGAGTTGGACTCAAGCTAGCACTCTCATAGACAATCTCGACATGGTGTTTGTCTAGGGTTTTTCTGCAAGCCTCCGGTCGAGCAAAGCTTGCCGGAGCATAACATCATGATTTGATGAGCATAGTGCGTCTGAGTTAACTCAGGCGCATTTTTCATGAGGCTTTTTCTGCCCAGGGATTTTATTAAAAACTATTACAAAAATTGCTTTTCTGCATAAAAGGTCAATTTTAACTTGATGAATTATTAAAGCCTGAAAACCACACCAGTTTTCAGATACAGCCTCAGATACTACCCAGGTGTGCATTATATAACAACTTACAATTTATTAATTACGGAGTAAACATCTATGGTTTCTAATGATAACTTTGCCGACCGAATATCCTTAAACCGTATATCAGTTAGTACCACAGGCACTAACGTGGGTTTCACTGGGGAGCCAGGTGAGCCGAATCATGCAGTACTTGACTTCCAGTTGAATTCTGCGTGGTGGTCTTGGACAGCTCCGGCTGATGGTATCGTGACCATTGACACTTTTGGGAGTAACTACGACACTACCCTCGCAGTCTACACCGGTTTAGCAGTTAACAGCTTAACAGAGATTGCCAGTAATGATGATGCTGATCCTGGCTTTACTGTGCAGAGCGCAGTTCAATTTACAGTTACCGCTGGTACCACCTACCAAATTGCTGTTGATGGCTTTTTCTTGGAGACAGGCTTGATTGATCTCAACATTAACTTAGATATTGACGACAATCTTATTTCGGGAACATCAGACAATGATAGCCTGTTCGGCACTATCGAAAACGATCAGATTGAGGGTTTGGCTGGCAATGACACAATTTTTGGTAGTGAGGGAATTAATACTCTTCTCGGCGGTGATGGTAATGACCTGATCTACGGTGGTTCACAGCTGGATGTGATTCGCGGTGGTAGCGGTAACGATACCATCTTCGCCAGTGAGGGTAATAATGAAATCTTTGGTGGTTCTGGTGATGACATTATCTATTCTGGCTCTGGCAATGATTTGATTAATAGTGGCAGTGGTGACGACACCCTGTGGCTAGGGGGTGGTGATGATCTAATTGTCCTCGAAAGCGGCAATGGTTTTGATACTATCAATAACTTCCAGCTTGGTCTAACTATGTTTGATGCGGGTGATAGTAGTCAGCTGAACATTATTGATGGTGCTAATGGTGCGGAAATTTCGAGCGCGGGAGACCTCCTGGCTGTGGTGAGTTGGACTCAAGCTAGCACTCTGATCGACAATCTGGATCAGGTGTTTGTCTAGGGTTTTTCTGCAAGCCTCCGGTAAAGCAAAGCTTGCCGGAGCATAAAATCATGATTTGATGAGCATAGTGCGTCTGAGTGAACTCAGGCGCATTTTTGATCAGGGTTGGTCTGCCCAGGACTTTTGTTAAGGAATATTACAAAAAACTGCCCTTTTGTAGAAAAAGAGCAGATTCAGTTTGATTAACCATTAGAGGCTGAAAAACACAGCAGTTTTTAGATACAGCCTCAGACAGCACCTCAGATGTAACTTCAGATACAACCGAGGTGTGGGTTACATAGCAACTGACGATTCCTAATTAAGGAGGAAACATCAATGAATTCTATTAATAATATCACAGGAACATCAGGTGATGATAACCTGTTTGGCTCTGCCGGAAACGATCGGATTCGGGGTTTGGATGGCAATGACAAAATCTTTGGTAATGAGGGAATTAATACCCTTTTCGGCGATAGTGGTGATGACGAAATTTTTGGTGGTTCACAGCGGGATTGGATTTACGGTGGTAGCGGTAACGATACCATCAGAGGAGCTGAGGGAGTTAATTACCTTTACGGCGATAATGGTAATGACCTGATCGACGGTGGTTCACAGCGGGATGTGATTTTCGGTGGTAGCGGTAACGATACCATCAGAGGCGCTGAGGGAGTTAATTCCCTTTACGGCGGTAGTGGTGATGACCTGATCTTTGGTGGTTCACAGCGAGATTTCATTTACGGTGGTAGCGGTAACGATACCCTCAGAGGAGCTGAAGGTAATAACAGAATCTTTGGTGGTTCTGGTAATGACTTGATCTCTTCTGGCTCTGGCAATGATTTCATTAATAGTGGCAGTGGTAACGATACTATCCAGCTAGGGGGTGGTAAGGATGTAATTGTCCTCGACACCGGCTATGGCTTTGATACCGTCAACAACTTCCAGCTTGGTCAAACTACCTTTGATGTTGCCAAATCTAGTCACCTGGTCATCGTTGATGGTACTAAGGGTGCTGAAATCTTTGGCGGCGGAGACCTCCTGGCTGTGGTGAGTTCAACTCAAGCTAGCGGAAGAACGTCGTGAAGGGAAAA
>NZ_JAAHIG010000305.1:0-10602 GCF_010692305.1 Moorena sp. SIO4G3
ACAGCCACAGGCAAGATGCCTATTCTACAGACCACAGCCACAGGCAAGATGCCTATTCTACAGACCACAGCCACAGGCAAGATGCCTATTCTACAGACCACAGCCACAGGCAAGATGCCTATTCTACAGACCACAGCCACAGCCACAGGCAAGATGCCTATTCTACAGACCACAGCCACAGGCAAGATGCCTATTCTACAGACCACAGCCACAGGCAAGATGCCTATTCTACAGACCACAGCCACAGGCAAGATGCCTATTCTACCGACAACAGCCACAGGCAAGATGCCTATTCTACTGGCACTATTAAAATTATTCCATTATTAAGCAACACCAAAAATCCTGTGTACCTGATAGCATTGAAAAACGCTGTATAATGCTTAGTTACGCCAGAATAATCATTTCAAAGATACCTTCTTATCGATCAGCAACTACTTCTTACCTCTCCCCCATCTCCCCATCCCCCCATCTCCCTATCTCCCCATCCCCCCATCTCCCCATCTCCCCACACTCCCCACACTCCCCACACTCCCGACTCCCCATGACAACACAAAAACAATGGCGTTCAGAAATTACTGCACTCCCCTCTTGGTTGCGACGTCCGATTGGTAATGCTAGTGACATCTCAACGGTGCAGCGGATTATTAAACAACGGCAGATTCACACCATTTGTGAAGAGGGACGTTGCCCGAACCGAGGTGAGTGCTATTCTCAGAAAACTGCTACATTTTTGTTGATGGGACCGACGTGTACACGGTCTTGTGCATTTTGTCAAGTGGATAAAGGTCATGCTCCCATGGCCCTAGACCCAGAGGAGCCGCAAAAAGTAGCGGAATCGGTACAGTTGTTGGGGTTGCGGTATGTGGTGCTGACCTCTGTGGCTCGGGATGATTTGCCAGACCAGGGTGCCGGTTGGTTTGTCGCTACGATGGATGCGATCCGCCAACTCAATCCAGGTACTGAGATAGAAGTGCTAACGGCAGATTTCTGGGGGGGTAAAGGTGAGCAGGATCAAACTTCAGCACAGTTGCAACAGCAACGGATAGCCACGGTGGTGGAGGCGAAGCCAGCCTGTTACAACCACAATATTGAAACAGTGCAGCGCTTACAGGGCAAGGTGCGCCGGGGAGCAAAATATCAGCGATCGCTAGATGTGCTCAGCATTGTCAAACAAATAAATCCCGCCATTCCCACTAAGTCCGGATTAATGTTGGGCCATGGGGAAACCAAAGCAGAAGTTATTGAGGCCATGGCGGATTTAGGTAAAATTGGATGCGATCGCATCACCCTCGGTCAATATATGCGTCCCTCCCTCCAACATCTGCCGGTACAAAAATACTGGACACCGGAAGAGTTTGATGAGCTAGGTGCGATCGCACGGGATATGGGGTTTGCCCATGTTCGTTCCGGTCCTTTGGTTCGTAGTTCGTACCATGCTGGGGAAACTTGAAGGTTGTTCGCGTAGCGTGGCCAAAGGCCAAGGTTAGCAGGTTGAAGGTTGAAGGTTGAAGGTTGAAGGTTGAAGGTTAGGAGGTTGAAGGTTGTTCGCGTAGCGTGGCCAAAGGCCAAGGTTAGCAGGTTGAAGGTTGAAGGTTGAAGGTTATTTGGTTGTTCGCCCTTGGCGTTCCCGAAGGGTAGGTTAGCTGGTTGAAGGGTTAATATGATATACTATTAAATCTCCCCATCCCCCCATCTCCCCATCTCCCCATCTCCCCATCTCCCCATCCCCCCATCTCCCCATCTCCCCATCCCCCCATCTCCCTATCTCCCCATCTCCCCACACCTCCCACACTCCCCACCCTCTCCACTCCTACCCTTTAACTTTCAGGGCATAATCCCGGAATCGTTCTAAATCTTCCTGGATAGTAGACTCAACTAAGTTACCTAAAAATAAGTTATCCATTAACTGACCAAGAATGCCGGGAATTGCGTAAGCGATGGTGAGCTTAACGATACTGCTATCTTTACGGTCGTAGAAGCGCACTGCACCTCGATTGGGCAAACCATCTACTGATTCCCACTGAATAATCTGATGTGGAACTAATTTCAGAATTCGAGACAGCCAGCTAAACTCAAAGCCCATATTGGCAAGTTTCCAGCGGGATAAATCAGGATCGTCTTCTAGGACTTCTACTGAATCAATCCACTTCATCCAGCGCGGCATTTGCTCTAAATCTGACCAAAGCTCCCACGCTAACTCAATGGGAACTTCTACTTCAACTTGTACACTATGTTCCAGCCAATCAGACATGGGCTTTTAGGTTCGTAAAGTATTATTTTTGACTTCGCTGCAGTTGTTAGGCAAAAGGCAAGAGGCAAAAGGCAAGAGGCAAAAGAAACAAGAATTGACCGCAACAATATCATAAAAGCGATGCAGTGAGGTGGAGATCCCCCCTAACCCCCCTTAGAAAGGGGGGAACAATAGCCCCTGCCCATGAACAAAAAAGCTATGGCTGTTCTAGCTTCCCCCTTATTAAGGGGGACGGGAGGGGGATCCCGACGGGGATTGGGGGGATTTATCCAAAATCCAGCCAGTATTGCCCATCTCCCCATCTCCCCAAACTCCCCTCTCTTTCCCTATTCCCTATTCCCTATTCCCTATTCCCTCAATTAACCAAAGACTCAATCGCCTTAGCAGCACGACGCCCGGATAGGGTAGCTCCTTCCATACTATCGATATAGTCTTGTTGGGTATAGCTACCGGCTAGGAAGAAATTAGGGATTGGTGTTTTTTGGTTAGGGCGATAGGGGTCCATGCCAGGGGCTTCCCGGTATAGAGACTGAGCGAGTTTCACGACACTAGACCAGGTCATGGTCAAGTCTCGTGAGGAGGGAAACAAATTATGGACTTGGTGAAGCACATGTTTTGCGATCGCATCATTACTTTGTCGGATAAATGGGTCTCCTGGGGTTAGTACCAACTGCATCAGTGACCCTTCACCGGCTTTGTAATAGTCACCAGGACTAGTGAGAGCTAAATCAGCAAAGCAGGAAAAGTCAGCATCGGGAGTATACAGTAGATTATCCATCCCTGCTGCTTCTTGGAGTTGCTTGCGTTTCTCGGCATCATGAAGCTCTGTGACCCAGCCATCAAATCGTAGTTGGACCGTGGCCACTGGTACCGTATCCAGCTTGTAGATATTATCGAAATCGGACCACTTGCGCCATGATTTCGGTAACAGCCGTTGAACACCAGGCACATCAACGGCACAGACATAGGCATCAGCGGTTATGGTTTCTTCCGTTTCCCCTTTGGCAATCACTAAACCAGTGACTCGGGTTTCCTCTGGAGTGTCAGTAAATAGAATTTCCCTGACTTGGCGGCGAGTGTGGATTTTTGCTCCTCTTTCCTCTAAATAGTTAATAATTGGTTTATGGAGGTACTCATGAGGAGAGCCTTCTAGCATTCGTAGTACCGATGCTTCGGTTCTAGCGGCAAATAACTGGAAAATCGTTAGCATACAACGGGCAGAAATGTTCTCGGTATCGATGAAACCCAGAGCATAGGCAATGGGATTCCACATCCGCTTTAAACTACCGTCGGAACCACCATGACCCCGAAACCAATCAGCGAAACTGACGGCATCTAGGTCACGAATCGTTTTCATTGCGCCATCGAAATCTATCAAGCCACGCACCAGAGGGCTAATCCCCAGGGCAATGGAGTTTTGCAGCTTATCCTGGAGAGAGAGTTGGGAGGTGGTAAAAAAAGCTTTTAGGCCATTAAAGGGAGCACCAGTAATGAAGCGAAAGTCTAGCTCACCCTTGCGTCCATCCTGATTAATAAAAGTGTGAGTATGCTCCTTCAGGCGCAGAAACTGGAACGCTCCCACCTTCTTCATCAGGTCAAACAGGTTGTAATAGCAGCCAAAGAAGACATGCAACCCCATTTCGATGTGATTGCCATCCTTATCTACCCAGCTGCCCACCTTTCCCCCCACAAAGGGACGGGATTCAAAAATTTCCACCTCATGACCAGCATCCACTAATTCTACTGCTGTGGCCATGCCCGCGAGCCCCGCACCAACGATTGCTAAGCGCATTCTCCCTTATCCTTTCAGTTTCTTTACATATTTTAATATATTCCGGGAGTCGGGAGTCGGGAATCGGGAGTCGGGAGTCGGGAGATGTAGGGTGGGCAGTGCTGACCTTGGCGATGATCAGCTTTTCAATTGGGTACAACCACTGCCCACCAGTGCGATCGCTTTTGAGACCAGAGTAGGGTGGGCAGTGCTGACCTTGGCGATGATCAGCTTTTGAATTGGGTACAACCACTGCCCACCAGTGCGATCGCTTTTGAGATGTAGGGTGGGCAGTGCTGACCTTGGCGATGATCAGGTTTTGAATTGGGTACAACCACTGCCCACCAGTGCGTTCGCTTTTGAGACCAGAGTAGGGTGGGCAGTGCTTACTTTGCCGATGATCAGGTTTTGAATTGGGTACAACCACTGCCCACCAGAGATCACAGAGCAGAGTAGGGTGGGCAGTGCTTACTTTGCCGATGATCAGGTTTTGAATTGGGTACAACCACTGCCCACCAGAGATCACAGAGCAGAGTAGGGTGGGCAGTGCTGACCTTGGCGATGATCAGGTTTTGAATTGGGTACAACCACTGCCCACCAGAGATCACAGAGCAGAGTAGGGTGGGCAGTGCTGACCTTGGCGATGATCAGGTTTTGAATTGGGTACAACCACTGCCCACCAGAGATCACAGAGCAGAGTAGGGTGGGCAGTGCTGACCTTGGCGATGATCAGGTTTTGAATTGGGTACAACCACTGCCCACCAGAGATCACAGTAGGCTCGGCAGTGCTGACCTTGGCGATGATCAGCTTTTGAATTAGTCCGCCAGCACTGCCCACCAGTGGGATCAATTGTGTTATGATTTCTTGAAGTAACTTTTTTTTTCCTTTTTTTGTTGGTGGTGGGCAGTGTTTTCCTCCGATGAAAAGCTAATCTGATCGGTTTTGAGCACAGCCTACCCCTACGCTCCTTAATATTCTTGAAAATTTAGTGCGTTCCCGTAGCGTGGCCTACGGCCAATCGCGTTTGAGTGCGGTGGAGTAGCCCAGTCAATTTCCTGTCGGTGGGCAGTGTTTTCCCCCGATGACATGGCTTACTGATCGGTTTCGAGCACTGCCCACCCTAGGATTTATCTTCATCATCATTTCTTTTATAGCGTTTTTATGACTTAATAAGAGGTACAGTTTTTTGGGATACTGATTCCCTGAAAACTATCTTTAATATTGCCTTTTGCCTCTTGCCTTCCCCTCCTGGGAGGGGTTAGGGGTGGGTGCCTCTTGCCTTTTGCCTCTTGCCTCTTGCCTTTTGCCTTTTGCCTTAAAAGGATAACCTTTGTCACTCACCCAAATAATAATTTCTATTGAATATCCTCCAAAAGCTGCTCACTTTCTGACACCCCAATAAATCCTTCTTGTTGTGCTTTTTCAGTTTTGATAGCTATAAGTTCCTCTTCTAACTCTAATAACCTTTCAAATTCTTCTATAGAAATAACAACGGGTGCATCTCATTTTTGTTGTTTGACAAGGTGGTGCGTTACGGGGCGGGCTGTCTAAACCCTGGCTACGAGGCGGAAAATGATGCCCCCCTAACACACCCTACGCAAATTTTTTACAAATATGAGATGCACCCAATAACAACAGCCACATTACGCCCTTTTTTAGTAATTTGTACTGGCTCTCTTCGAGCTAAATCCAACAGTTCACCAAAACGGTTTTTTGCCTCAGATGCTCCAAGGGTTTTCATCACTTTTTAGGGAAGAATACTAGACATTAAGTCTAATATAGCTATTTTACCAGCAGATGTAGGGTGGGCAGTGCTTACCTTCGAGATGGTCAGCCTTTTAATTGGTATAAAGCACTACCCACCTGCCTCAGATTGAGTAGTTTCGGTGGATAATGATTGAAGTTACGGCAAGCGCTGTTATCTTTGTGAACAAAGTATTCCCGAAAAGTATGACGATTGAAGCCAATTTAACTAATTTGAACAAAAGTCTTGATAAGTCAAGGGAACAAGTTCACTTTAAAGAAGACGAAACATTTCAATGGACAAAACAGTGGTATCCAGTAGCCGTTGTTGAATTCCTCGCGCCATCTCGTCCTCACAGAATACAGTTACTCGGTAAAGAGCTAGTGTTATGGCGGGATGGGTCTGGTAAATGGCGTTGTTTTGAAGATTTTTGCCCCCATCGATTAGCTCCTCTTTCTGAAGGACGTGTGGAGTCTGATGGAACGTTATTGTGTGCTTATCACGCCTGGCGTTTCGATGCTCAAGGAAATTGTGTCAGTATTCCTCAATCCCAAGACCAGGAGACTGAACTTAAAAACTGCTCGAATCCTAAATCCTGTGCTGTTGCCTATCCAACTCAGGAAAATCAAGGTTTACTCTGGGTATGGCCAGAATCGGGAACCAAGGCTCAACAGGAAAGTCAGTTGAGAAAACCCCGTTTAATTCCCGAACTAGAATCAGATTCCGATCGAGTAGTCAAGCTATTTTGGAATATCCGCGACTTGCCCTATGGCTGGGACTTTTTCATGGAAAATGTTGCTGATCCTGCTCACGTACCGGTTTCCCATCACGGTATTATGGGTAGTCGTTATGAAGATGCCAAGTATTATGATATGCCTGGTCTTAGGGAAATATCCACTCAAGAAGGATTTTCCTTTGCTATTAACCCCACCGTTGAAAAGGTAGCCGAAGCAGTTCATGACTTTCAACCTCCCTGTCATATGAGAATTGTTACTAACTATAACGATGGCGGAAAATTAATCTTAGCCTTATATGCCATTCCTACTCGTCCTGGCTGGTGTCGTCATATTGGTTGTCAGGTCTTAGTCAAGAATGAAGCGGGAAAAACACCAGAAGGCTTAGGATTTTTTGCCTTACCAATGCCAATTTGGTTGGGTCATGTCTTGGCTTCAGTATTTTTGCATCAAGACTTAGTATTCCTTCACTACCAAGAAAAAACCTTGGCTCGACGACAACAGCAAGACTGGCTCAAGACAGTTTATACTCCCAATCCTCAAGACAAAATGGTAATCACCTTTCGTCAGTGGTTTAAAACGAGAGCAGGAGGTAAAATTCCTTGGGATTCAGGTATCAATGACCAACTTCCTAATCCTGAGTTAGATAAAACGCAGCTTTTTGATGTGTGGTCAACTCATACTAAAGATTGTGTTGTTTGTCAAAAGGCTCTGACCAACATCAATCGTGCTGTGGTAATCAGTTATGGAGCGGCGGCCCTCTGTTTATTAATCGGAATAGTTATGGATGCCCGGGCTGTAGCATTTAAGATGGCAATGACTGCAGATGCCGTGATTATATCTCCCTTCAAAGTAATACCTCCAACCGGATTCTGGCTAGGGATTGCGGGAGCAATTATTCTAGCAACCATAGGCTACTCATTGAAAAGGTTAAGTCGCCTGTTTTACGTTTATGAATTTGACCATTCCAATAATGATTAGGTAAGTTATAAATGTAGGTTGGGCAGTGCTTAGCTTCGAGATTATTAGCTTTTTAATTGCTATCAACCACTGCCCACCATAGGATTAATTTTATTAAAAATTTAGACTTTTAATTAGAGTGCTCTTGCAGCCAGTTGAGTAAGTCCTCACTGGTCTGAAAATCCCAGATTGATTCTGATAAACGGTTTAGGTCTTCGTTGGTCAAGGCTTCGATTAATGAGATTGTATTAATCGTTAGTTTCCCAAAGCGGCTCTCAAGCAGTCGCAATAGTAAATTTCTTTCCCCTTCTTCTCGTCCTTGCCTTTTCGCGAAACTCAATGCACCTCGCGCGTCTTCCAAGACCATTTCCTGTTTGCGGAGTTTTTCCACTTCTGACACACTCAACCCCGCTTGATTCGCTATGGTTAACGCTTTTTCCAGCTGTGGGATTTCCCTGAAGTTGTCAGGAATAATTTCTAAATTGGGCGCTTCTTTGATAAAATATATCCACTTATCTATCACACTTTCTAACTCTTCCAATTGCTTAGTAAATTTTGGAAGTTCCACAAACACCAGCTTGACTTCATTTTCCTGATAAGGTAAGTGGTTTTCTTCCTCTTGAAAGTAAAAACAGCTAATTACTTTCTCGCTGGAAGGGAATAACTTAAAATCCGTGATAGTTAAAGCAGCGATGCAGCGCGGTCTTGGGGAGCCAGTGCGGTCTTGGGGGTTCCCCCCATGAGCAACTGGCGTGGTTTCCCCCATGAGCGACTGCATCAAGACAATGACTGGATTTAGATCGAAATATCCCTGTCCCAATTGCAGTTGATTTCCATAGGTTTTGCACAAGTTATAAACCACTCGCTTCTTGAAAGCTTCCACATTCCAGAGTTGCATCTCAATGATGACAGTTGTTCCATCCTCTAATACTGCCTTAACATCTAAATAGCGATGCAGCGCGGTCTTGGGGAGCCAGTGCGGTCTTGGGGGTTCCCCCCATGAGCAACTGGCGTGGTTTCCCCCATGAGCGACTGCATCAAGACAGTGTCTTTTAAATCCACTACATCCCCCGCGCTATAAGGATCAATAATTTCTAAATCCTGGATGACGGAATTACCAGAGTATATCATAGCATTTAGAAAAGAAATCAGAATATCCTTACTCTGATCTGAACCAAATATTTTCTGGAAAGCAAAGTCAGTTTTAGGACTGATGAATCTCATGGTTTTATACCTTATTATAACAAAAAAATATATATAGTATTTTAACTAAGGGAGCAGGGAGCTTAGCAGCAGGAGTAATAAATGATAAAAGCTATAGCATTTATACAGTAAATATCAGATATATTTATATTTACTATTATTTAGTACCTATTTATTATTATAGCCATTTTCAATTTATTAATAAAAAAAAATTCCTAAATACCTTGACAATTAGTTAATTTATTTATATATTAATAGTGTAAGCAGTTTTAAGGAATTACTACTGATGAATAACAACCTTCCACCCAACTCCGATGAAAATACCAACCCTGAAAAACCAGGTCGTAAACCTAAAAAAGTCAAGCACATCTTGATCGGTTCTCCTAAACAAGTTCGCAAAACAATTAATGCTATCTATTCCCTTAAATACGCCTATCCCGACGAGTGGAGCGCTTTCGAGCCTACCGGAAAATCTGGTCAGGTTACGACCTTTCTGATTCGATACTTATACCTAGACTAGGATAGTAAATTGCCAGGGCATCGCCCTGGCGACTATGAATGGTGAAAATTGTTTTGTGGAGGGGTATACATCAGAATGAATGATGAGTTGGGATGTAGTTACTTTCGAGTAGTTGCTGACTAATTCGATAAGAATGTACTAGTTTATCAGTAGCGATGCAGCGCGGTCTTGGGGGTCTCCCCCATGAGCGACTGCATCAAGACAGCGATTTAGAGTTGAGTGCAGCTCAGTTGTACTTGTGGAAGCTTACAAAATAGAAATCGGTCAAGACTTGGGGTTAACCAGACCTTGACCGATTTTTTTTATTGCTATACAGGGAATAGTACACGTTGAAAGGGCTGGGTGGGCAGTGCCTACCAAACCAATGGCTAGATTAGAAATTGGTCTGATCCACTGCCCACCCTACAAGTAATCTTCTACTATTCCCTAGTCGGTGGGCAGTGGTTACTAAACCAATTGTTAGATTCTAAATCGGTCTAATCCACTGCCCACCCTACGAGCTCGCGCGCCTCCTGCGGCGGCTTCCACCCTGATTTTTTTTCGTTCAAGTTACTGAGGTACAAAATAGGGGGGTCTCAGACCACCGCGTGCGCGTTGCCCCAAATATAGACGCGCACGAAAGTAATAATCAAGATATATGGTCGTTTGAGCTGTTAACAAATAATTTGATTCCGGTATTTCCACCCCCCTTTTTTTTTCAGGGAGTGAACATCACCTTTATCCCATTCATGAATGGGATAAATAACCCATTATTTTTGTATATCAGTAAATTGATATAAATGAACCACAAAAATCCCGCCCCAGGTTCCCGGAGCTCATAAGGGTAGGTTTTTTACTTTGACCTCAGGTGTGGGGTATTGGGTGTGGGGTGTGGGGTGTGGGGGTACAGACAAGCGATGCAGTGGCCTCACGGGGGTTTCCCCCACTCGCGCAAAGCATGGCTGACAACGACAAGCGATGCAGCGCCTTAATGCGGGGGTTTCCCCCACTCGCGCAAAGCATCAAGACAATTAAGTATATTTTCTTATCACCCACACCCTACACCCGGTCCCCCTACACCCCACACCTCACGTCTTTGTTAAAAACCTACCCCTGTGAGGGTTCCCGGAGTGGGTTAGCGCTAAAGTTGAAAGTATTCATTCTTATGCATAAGGTAGCATTACAGTCAACATAATGAGGTGGTTGGGATTCTGAAACCTTTGATTTTCGGGGGTTTTGAGGCTCAAAAAGCACCTAATTTAATAGGTTTAATGTTGTATACATTAAATAAAATTTTTGTCTGTTACCCTTTTTACCAAATTGATGGGTTTATCCTGATATATGAGGTTTTACATGAGATTTATGAGGTTTTACATGAGATTTATGAGGTTTTACATGAGATTTATGAGGTTTTACATGAGATTTATGAGGTTTTACAT
>NZ_JAAHIG010000306.1:0-10589 GCF_010692305.1 Moorena sp. SIO4G3
TGTCACCAGCAAATCCACTGGAGCAAGTCGAAAGACTAGGATATCTAGGAGCCGTATGAGGCGAAAGCTTCACGTACGGTTCTGAAGGAGAGGTGCTCCCCTTAATAGGGGACATCGACTCTAACAGGTGTAAAGGTTAAAGGTTAAAGGTTAAAGGTTAAAGGTTGAAGGTGTAAAGGTTAAAGGTTAAAGGTTGTTTGGTTGTTCGCGTAGCGTGGCCGAAAGGCCAAGGTTGAAGGTTGTTCGCGTAGCGTGGCCGAAAGGCCAAGGTTAAAGGTTGTTTGGTTGTTCGCGTAGCGTGGCCGAAAGGCCAAGGTTAAAGGTTAAAGGTTAAAGGTTAAAGGTTAAAGGTTAAAGGTTGTTTGGTTAAAGGTTAAAGGTTGTTTGGTTGTTCGCGTAGCGTGGCCGAAAGGCCAAGGTTGAAGGTTGAAGGTTGTTCGCGTAGCGTGGCCGAAAGGCCAAGGTTGTTTGGTTGTTCGCGTAGCGTGGCCGAAAGGCCAAGGTTGAAGGTTGAAGGTTGTTCGCGTAGCGTGGCCGAAAGGCCAAGGTTGAAGGTTGTTCGCGTAGCGTGGCCGAAAGGCCAAGGTTGAAGGTTGTTCGCGTAGCGTGGCCGAAAGGCCAAGGTTGTTTGGTTGAATAAAAAAAAGTAAAATAAATAAATAGTTGACTAGTTGGTTTCACCTTTTTCTTTCTTTAGCTATTGCCAAGGGGTCTTACAATTACCAAGAATCTCATCAATACTTGCTTCAATGGTTATAGAAATCCGCCGACTAAAGTTGTCACAGCATGGGGGCTTTTTAGCTTATTTTTGAGGGTTAAACGGTCATTTGCATTTCTGTATAAAAACAGTAAAGTTGCTCATTTGTAAATATAAATTAAGAAAATAAACATTTTTCAAAACTTTATTCTTCATCCTTCATCTTTCATCATTAATCTTACCCTACAAGGGACGCCTAGGGCGAACATCCTTCATCTTGACCTAGTTTCAACTGCTGCAAGTGATATACCCTAGGAGTATCAGTAAGGTTATATTGCAAAGGGGTGATGCTAATGTAGTTGTCGCGAATTGCCTGAACATCCGTAGGGATATCTTGAGGTAAGTGAATATGATCGGGTTGTTCAATATCCTCAATAACTTCACCAGCTAACCAGTAATAGATTTTGCCTCGGGGATCAACTCGTTTCTCAAAATTCTCAATGTAACGACGAATCCCTTGACGGGTGATCGCAATCCCAGCTATGTCTGAGAGCTTAACAGCTGGCACGTTCACATTGAGTAATGTTGTTTCCGGTAAGGGTTGCTTGGAGAGCTGATTTACGAGAGTTTTCGCAAACGAAGCGGCTACTTGAAACTCCTTTGAGGTGTAGGTGGCTAGACTGAAGGCAATGCTGGCAATCCCTTCGATTACCCCTTCCATAGCGGCTGAGACAGTACCAGAGTAGAGGACATCAGTACCGAGGTTAGAGCCATGGTTAATGCCAGAAAGCACTAAATCTGGCGCGCTATCCATTAATGCCCACAAAGCCAGCTTTACACAGTCTGAAGGGGTTCCAGAACAAGACCAAGCAGTAACCTTGGGATGAAAGATGTGATCTATAACTTCAGCACGGATCGGGTCATGGAGGGTCAAACCGTGACCAGTTGCTGAGCGCTCTCGGTCAGGACATACTACGGTAACATTATGCCCCGCTTCAGCGAGGGTGTTGGCAAGGGTACGCACACCAAGGGCAAAAATACCATCATCGTTGCTGATGAGCAATTTCATGAGATAAGATACTGCAGCCAAAGATAAAAGTCGCTGTTCGATTCTAATCTGAAATTGATATACTCTAAGACCGTCTACCCCACTCACCTGACAATTTTTTAAGTAAAATGAAACAGTCCTGCATACAATGACAGGGGTTTCCGGTTCTTCTCTTACAACCTAAAATTACTGATGACAAGCCTCAACGAGATTGAGACCCAACTAGCTACACTCAAAGAAGAAGCAACCATTGCGATCGCTTCTGCTGATACCTTGGAAAACTTGGAACAGTTGCGCATTAATTACCTAGGCAAGAAAGGGCAACTGTCTCAGATATTGCGGGGAATGGGTAAGTTAGCAGCAGCAGACCGACCTAAGATTGGTGCGATCGCAAATGTTGTCAAAGAAACCCTCCAGCAGAACCTAGAGCAGAGGCGGCAAGACCTGAAAGCAGCTGAAATTCAGGAAAAATTGCGATCAGAAACCCTGGATGTGACTATGCCAGGGGTATATCGTCCCCAAGGTCGAATTCACCCCCTCAATAGCACCATTGATCAGGCCTTAGATATTTTTGTTGGTTTAGGCTACACCATTGCTACTGGCCCAGAGATGGAGACAGATTACTATAACTTTGAGTCCCTTAATACTCCCCCTGACCATCCA
The DNA here is from genome assembly GCF_010692305.1 of Moorena sp. SIO4G3. Classification (NCBI taxonomy): domain Bacteria; kingdom Bacillati; phylum Cyanobacteriota; class Cyanophyceae; order Coleofasciculales; family Coleofasciculaceae; genus Moorena; species Moorena sp. SIO4G3. The sequence continues at coordinate 2,409 of NZ_JAAHIG010000306.1, forward strand.
GCTCGGGATATGCAAGATACCTTCTACTTGCCTGATGGTAATTTGCTGCGTACCCATACCTCTTCGGTACAGATTCGCTACATGGAAAACCATGAGCCACCGATTCGGATTGTGGCACCTGGTCGAGTTTATCGACGGGATACGGTAGATGCTACCCACTCTGCAGTGTTCCATCAAATAGAACTGTTGGCAGTGGATGAAGGGATAACCTTTACCGACCTCAAAGGAACCCTTAAGGAATTTTTGGAGGCAATGTTTGGAGAAGAGTTAGAAGTGCGTTTCCGTGCCAGTTATTTTCCTTTCACTGAACCTTCAGCAGAGGTGGATGTGCAGTGGAAGGGAAAATGGTTAGAAGTGATGGGTTGCGGTATGGTTGACCCCAATGTACTCAAGGCTGTAGGCTATGATCCTGAAATTTATACAGGTTTCGCTGCTGGTTTTGGAGTAGAACGTTTTGCCATGGTGCTGCATCAGATTGATGATATTCGTCGATTGTATAACAGTGATTTGCGCTTTTTGAGGCAGTTTTAGTATTGATTAGCGTTACTGGTACATTCAACGAAACTCTGATTCATCAGAACTAAGCAATCACAAACTAAACCACAATCATCCAAAGGATAAGTTAACTATATAGCGTTGCTTATCCTTTTGATATCGCCATGAAACTGATTCTGGGTCTTTATCCTGACTCCACTGCTTAAAATCAGCTTGGTCTCTTAATTCAGTGAGTGTTGCTGGTGCCACTCCTAATCGTTTAGCTAAGTCTTCTTCACTTAGTCCTTGGAGAAATTCGCTAAGTGAATTAAATTTTGGTGAGTCCATTGCCAAAAATTAGAGGATATCTGAAAATTCAAAAATAATTCCGTACCCAAATTAAAACAGAAAAAAGCTCTCGTTATCTGCTAAATTTTACCTTTTAACTGGGTTTTTCACCAAAACCCCTGGTTCTTTCTGAATCGGTAAAGCGTCTAATACATCGGTTTGAGCGCAATACTTTAAATCTTCATGACCATTGAGCCGCAGCAGGCGTTTGCCGTGACTAGCGTGATAGAACATCTCTAGTAATTTATCTTGCCACTGGGAGTAAAGTGCGATCGCACCAATTACTTCATCATTACCAGCCATGTCATCCACTGAGTTTCCAGTTTCTTCCATAAGTCTTTGACTAATCGCCCCAGCACAAACTGTGTCTTCTAGGGAGTAGGCTCCTTCCCAACCTGACCCCACTAGCCAAATAGTATCTGGTTTGTGGGTCAGTAAATACTCCACTGCTGCCACACGATTCACTAAGGCCGCGGCTAGGACTACTGGGGAATTTTGGACACGCTGTAAAGCACGGGTACCGTTGGTGGTACTGATGAATAGTCGCCTTCCATCTACTCGCTCAGGTGTGCAAATTAAGGGCGAGTTACCCATATCACAGCCCTCTACCATTTTACCACCCCTTTCCCCAGCTCGTAGCCGTTTGTCAGTGGGCCATTGTTCGCTGATTTGCATTAACTTGTCGATATCACTGAACACTTGCACCGCTTCAGCACCAGCATTTAAAGCTGTAGCCATGGTCGTCGTGGCTCGCAGGACATCAATTGCGATCGCACAGTCTGGTAAGGTGTCTTTCGGAGTTTCTTCCGGGGTGTGGTAGATAGATAGCTTCACGGCTTGGATATAGTTGGTTTCTGGACTGCTGAAATTTTCCTTGACATAACTAGCCTGATTAATCTTGCCGATTAAACCAGCCAGCCTAATGGCAGCCCAATTTATCGGGCACGACAGCCACAAATAATAGTATATTAGTTAGCCGGTTCAATCAAGGTACCTGAAGAGATACTAAGGGGTGTTTGAGATTAGGTGGCATTGGCTCATTCAGTGCTCGGTAAATCCCCGACAAATGTTCCCGGAACAGCTGGTCAAAGACGGCATCTTGGTTGGACGAATGACCCTCACCAAACCACCAAAACCAGTCAGAACCTTCTGCTGCATACAAAGCTTCCCAAACTTCTGGATTATTTTCTTCCGTGGCTTCTGGATGCTTGGCTAAGGTTTGTCGTGCTTCACTTAGTAAGTCCCAAGCTCGATTCTTGACTGGGTCACCAATCCAAGTGGTGAAGCTACCATCTATCCAGGAGCCACTATGTAGTTGACTTACCGGAATAGTTTCTGTAGGGGAAAATTGTTCAATAAACTCAGAAACCGTTACGAGTTTGATATGACGATGATCACTCAAAGTTTGATAGAGGGATTTGAGGAAGGGTAAACCATCTTCGGAATAGTTTTCCCAGCAATTCTCTCCATCTAAAGCAATCGTGACTAGCCAAGGCTGTTCTAAACCGCTGCATGCCTCAGATTGCTGGGGTTTCGAGGTGTCAGGGTTAAACTCTGCGATCGCAAGGGAAGCGCGAATCCCCTCTAAATGTCCTACCAAATCAGCCGTTGCCTTAGTCGGCGACATTGACCCATAGGTAAAGCCAATCAAATCTGATAAGCGGTGGTCTCGAAACACAATCGCTAGGTCTTTGTGTTCTGTTTCTAGACGATAAGGGCGGTAAAGTAACTCTGGTTCGGTAACATTCCCCCTCTCATCCCGATGGAAACGGTGGTTGATACTGCAAGCCAATACTAATTCATCAGAGCAGATCCAATTAAACCCAGCTTCGGCAATGTAAGGTAAAATTTCAGGACTGACTGACTGTTCGGAAGGCCATAGCCCACGTGGAGCTCGTCCAAATTTTTCTGTATACATCTGCCAAGCCTTCTGGAGGTGTCGGGGAATATCCTCCTCCCACTGAAATCGCTGTTGGGGTAGACTCATCTCAGGAACAGCTACATGACCAGAATTCGTATCCACTAACAACGGTAGAATAGGGTGAGTATAGGGACTTGTAGTTATTTCCAGTTGACCAGCATCTTGCATTTTCCGGTGCTGGGGGATGATGCGGCTGAGGATTTCTCGTTGCTTGGAGTAAATGCGCTGTCGGTCTGACAAAGTGAAGTTTCGCCCCTGCTCTAACCATCTAGCAATATCGGGATCATCCCAAAACAACGGATCAATCCACGCTAGGTTATGCCATGCTAGTAGGTCGCTGTAATCCTCTAATGTCCAATTGTTTAGGCACCACTCTTTCCCTTGATATTGGCGGCTCTCATACAGTTCCCGATAGCGGGGATGGGGGTCAATCAGGGTGTAGTGATTGGCATCAAAGAAATGTTCGATAATAAATTGCTTCTGGTGTTGAGTCAGTTGTTCAGTGGAGGTTAGCGCTAGGGTCAGATAAGGATCGAAAGCAGTACCATCAATGTAATCTTCTAGTTGCAAAATTAGAGTTGGTACTAGATTCACCGTTTGATGCAACTTAGGGTAGCTCTCTAGGAGCAGCACCAAATCTAGGTAATCTTTCGTGCCATGTAGGCGTACCCAAGGTAGATGATATTGGCCTGATGCCACCGAGGCACCCTTGTGGGATTTATAAATCGGTTGGTGCTGATGCCAGATAAAGGCAACGTATAGAGGATGAGACATGGTGCGATCGCTATCCTAAACCTTAACCATGATATCGGTCATCAGTCATCAGTCCTTAGTCATTAGTCATTTCTCACAGAAAGCTACCATTAACATAGTTATCATGAAATTACAATGTAGCTGAGGTTTATTATGTCAGAAACAATGGCACTCACTCCAGAAAATGTTGAAACAGTCCTGGATGAGATGCGTCCTTACCTGATCGCTGACGGTGGTAATGTGGAGCTAGTTGAGTTAGATGGTCCGACTGTTAAATTAAGACTCCAGGGAGCTTGCGGGTCTTGCCCTAGCTCTACCATGACCCTGAGAATGGGGATTGAGCGCCGCTTAAGGGAATTTATCCCTGAAATCGCTGAAGTGGAGCAAGTAATCTAAGCGGAATACTCAGTTAATTACTGCGGAGTGCTGAGTTTTTAGGCGATTATACTTGCTCTGATCTCGATTGGAAACAGTAGGGGCACGCTCAGATCGTGTCCCTACAAAATGTCTGTCTTCCAAACCATTGATAATGGCTATAACATTTACATTGTATTTGTTAATATAATCCCTGAGGTAAAGCCTTACATGGAAAAGGAAAAAGGCAAGATATAATAAAGTATATAGGGAAGTTAATCGGGATTTTGGGTAATTTCAAATAACTGTAATTATTTTTAACAATTAATTTTAAAATCCTATAGAAGGTATTACTAATTGCTAATCAATTTAAGAAATTAAAAAACTAATAAATTAAACTAATAAATTATCCCAGATAAGAGAGTGAAAGCCTTTTACCAGTACTAAGCAATTCTGTGAAGGTTGGAGCCGATAATGGAGGACTGAAGCAATAACCCTGAATTTCATCACACTTATGACCACACAGGAAAGCCAGTTGGCTAGTTGTCTCGACCCCTTCCGCCACCACCTTCAACTTGAGACTGTGAGCCATTTGCAAAATCGCAGTCGTAATGGCTTCGTTTTTGACATCCTCTGTAAGTTGGCAAACGAAAGAACGGTCAATCTTTAACACATCAAAGGGAAATAGTCTCAGATAGCTCAGAGAAGAGTAACCGGTTCCAAAATCATCAATGGAGATCTGAATACCAAAGGACTTTAACCGTTTTAAGGTAGCGATCGCATGGTCTGGATTCTCCATCAGGGTACTTTCGGTTAATTCCAATTGCAAATATCTCGCTTCAAGTTCGGTTTCTTCAAGAATTGCTACGATGGAGTCACTGAGATTGGGTTGATTAAACTGATGTCCCGATAAATTTACAGCGATTTGTACTGGGGACAAGCCTTGAGTTTGCCAGAGTTTGGCTTGGGTACAGGCTTTTCGGAGTACCCACTCTCCTAGAGGCACAATCAAACCAGTTTTCTCAGCTAGGGGAATGAATTTAGCTGGAGAGATTGCCCCCAATTCTGAATGATACCAACGGATTAAGGCTTCTGCCCCCTCGATTTCTCCAGTTTTCAGATTTACTTTGGGCTGATAGTGAACTTGAAGTTCATCCTTTTGCAATGCTTGGCGCAATTGTAATTCTAGCCATAGGGCTTGTTGGGATTTGTCACCAATCGAGGCAATATAAAATTCGTAAGCCTTCTGTCCTTTTTGTCCAGCATTTGCTCTGGCTCGGTTGGCATGGGTGATCAGGGTATTTAGATCAAGGGCATCCCTACCAAAGCAGGCAATCCCGATTCTAGGGGTCAGGACAATCTCATATTCTCCTATAGTAAAGGGTAAGGATAAAGCATCGATCAGTGTTTCCGCCATCAGCCCTATCTCTATCTGGTTAATGGTAGTAGCTAGCAAGATCACAAATTGATCCATCCCTAACTGAGCCACCGTATCCAGAGGTCCAACCCTACCAAGAAGTCGTTTGGCCACTGCCTGAAGTAACAAATCACCATTAACAGGGCCTAAGATATTGTAGATCTGATATAGTTGGTCAAAGCTTAAAGACAGCACTGGCAGACGACGATAACGTCCCTGTCGTTGTATCAGTAGTTGATTAAATCGCTCTTCTAGCAAAAGTCGGTTCGGTAAGTTAGTAAGCTGGTCATAACGGAGTAGATAGTCCAGTTGAGCTTGCACTTTTTTCAGTTCAAGATGATGGCACTTGGTTTGATAAAGTCGTTTTTGTAGTCGAGTAGCGATCGCATCTAGCAATTCCTGGCGCTTAACAGGCTTGATCAGATAATCATCAGCCCCTAACCTCATGCCCATACGCCAATCTGACCAGTCAGCTTTGGAGCTGAGGAAAATAAAGGGAATCGCAGCAGTGATGGGATGTTGCTGTAGAGTCTTTAAAACACCATAACCATCTAGCTGAGGGATAATTATATCACAAATAATTAAATCTGGCTGCTGGTTTTGAGCAAGCTTGACTCCACTGCTACCGTTGTCACTACTAATCGTTTCGAACCCTTCTGCTCTGAGCAGGGTGAGGAGGTTCTTCCGAATTATTGGCTCGTCTTCAATTACTAGAATCTTATTCATACTGGTTTGGACTTAAATCAGGTGTAGTGGACATAAAAGGTGACCTTGAACAGGGCCCAAGCGAAGGAACAGCGTAAAGATAGAACGAGGTATTTCAAGACTGCAAGGGATCGCCCACAGTCGGAGCACAGTAAGAACACCAGGTTTCGTTGGTGTAGCTGCGTTTCGGTACGGGTGTCGGTTACTAACTCAGTAGTATTGGCAGTATGTTACCTAGACTTGGTATCAGTAATGAGGTAAGCAGATACTTCATGATTGTTTTCTGTTGGTAGTTATTTGGAGCTATTAACTGAGTATATTTGTATCTTAATTTACTATAAAATTTTCTTTATTTAAATAAAAAAATATGCTTATCTTTGATAATTAAGGGGTAATATAGGGGCGGGTTTGTATAAGAATTAACAATTATCATAATGTTCACACAAACTTCACATTTTTTTAGTTTTATTAAAAAATACTTAATGAATAACTATTGCTAGCATGGCGTTTATTCGACCTTTTAAAAAAAGTCAACCTTATCACTAGCTTGTGTCAATAAACATTTGCATACAATGCGTTAAAGCAAGTGTAAGTATTTTAAAGTATTTTAATTAAATTCGATTATGATTAATTAGCGATTAATCAGCCGTCAAGATTTATGAGCTATCCATCCGGTAGTTTTATCAAAACTTATGGGATAATTGGACTATAATTCAGCATAATTTTGCTGAATTTGGTAGATAAATACTATGATAATCATTAACATAGAACAGTTAAATTGATAGCTTTTCATGTAGAGGCTGATTAATAGGCATTAGCACTAAGCAGGGATCCACCCTGATTGCCCCGCAACCAAGCTCGAAGCGCGGTTAACCGTTAACCCTCAGTCAAGCCTCAACATCACCCTGTAAATTTTGCTGTGCCAATTAGATGGTTAACAACTTACTAAGCTTACTAAGTGGGTTTATAAACGATTTGTAAACACCCAGAAGGCCAAAAGTTATTGTAGTGCTGGTCTATTGTCCGTCTGATCGTTCACAACCTATTTATTTTGGCTATATAATTATTGAATTTTAAGTAATTTTTATTCCAATAACTCATAGAGTTAATCATTAGAATTTTCCTCACACCTAAACCACGATATTAGTTATTAATTAATCTATTGTTACCGAAGTGGTGGATTAGCGCATCAACCGTATGACTAAATAAGTATGGGCATAATCACTTAATTTAGCTTAGATACGTTATAGTTAGTTTACTTACGCCCTTCGATATAGCTAACATCACCCACCTTGACCCTGAAGTCATACCTATAAGTCATACCTATCTGCTGCTGTAACCCCCTTTGATTAGCTAGTTATAGCAATGACTCCAGTACTATAACCTGCTATTAGAAAAAAAAAGCAACTAAAGGAAATATTTAGTACTTATGGCTGATAGTTTACGACCTATTACGTATTTTTACATATGCACTTCAGGATGACTACTCTAGAAAATCCGTTAAATCTCGAATGCCGAAAGCAGTTTAGGTGAGTTTTCCTAGATATTGAAGGCTAGCCTAGCTTACAAACAAGCTACTAGCTAACAACCAGGGTCAGTATCATCCTAGACCCAGGGACTATATATATATCTTTGTGTTCTCAATTTAGGAAAAATTCTCCATGGCTCAACGAAAGTCAACGAAGCTTCGTCGTAGATACTTACGACCATTAGTCAGTGCTTCCCTCATTCTCGGTAGTTTGTTTCAGCTGGCAGTACCTGTATTTGCTGAGGGAACTGATGCTGGTGTACCGATTATTAACCAGTCGGAAGCTACCTATGAAGACCCCAACAATCCAGGGGTTACCATCGACGCGACCTCAAACACTGTGATCGTTGAGGTGGCTGAAGTTGCTGGTTTGCTGGTTCAACCTGATGGTGTTAATGACGTCAACCTAGGTAGTATTGCTACTGGTGATACCTTGCAATTTGACTTCGTGATTACCAACATTGGTAACGAAGACACCAATATTGCGATTCCTGGTCTTGATAACATCGCCATCACTGGTTTAGATACCGATCCTGCTGCTCCTACTCCTATTACAGTGACAGCTGACTTGGATGGGGATGGCACTTTCGAGACAACTATTCCAGCAGCTGGTTTTACTACAACCACTCCCATTCGTGCTGATCAGAGCATTAAGGTACGGGTTGAAGGTACGGTTATTGT
>NZ_JAAHIG010000307.1:0-10586 GCF_010692305.1 Moorena sp. SIO4G3
TATCTTCCGATCTATCAAGTCTTTTGAGTTACTCCTTTGAGTATCTTACCTATTGAAGGAAGACAATCAGGACGTAACTATTCAGGTATCAGCCTATTTACCCATCACCCCATCACCCGATGTTCACTAGCTCCGTAAAAGCTATGCTCAAAAATCATCTACCTATGGAGTGAAACCCCAAGACTCGGTAATTACCGAGTCTTGTCAAAATCTTTACAAAAACCATAATAAAGCTCAAACAATAGACCTAGAGCTTCTCCCTAAGACTGACAAACTGGTTAATACCAAGGATTAGGCACTGTTGACCTGAATTAGCAAAGTTGAGGGTCAGGCTGACTAAAATGCTCCCTTTGACAGTGATGAAACCCCAAAGGAGTATCTTGGGGAAAATTTCAGATGTTAAGCTAGTTGGTAACACGCTTATCATAGTATTGATAAACCTACACCCTAATCCTTTCTCCTGGAAACCTTACTGATTCAGTAAATCCAATTCTGGGTATGAGTACCGATTCCCAAAGGGTAAAATAGCTGGTTGCTAAAGCAATTTCACCTGTTTTAAGTGCTTAAGACCGTGTCTTGATGAAAAGCGCTCATGGGGGAAACCACGGCAGTCGCTCATGGGGGGAACCCCCCCCAGGTCGGCGCTACCTCCCTGCATCGCTTGATCAGTTCGTGTTTAGAGGAAAAGGAACAAGCAAACTAATCTATAGAGATGGCTAGATAGAGTGGGTAATACCTTACCAGCCAGTGAAAAAAAATCCCCAGCTCACCAAAGTGAACCGGGGGTGTCAATCAGGGTGCATCTACCATTTCACTTTTCCGAGATTGGTGATAGCAATCCGGAAAAATCTGGGTAAAGTGGCACCCAAATGCTGGAATTAGGAAATTTTCTGATTCAAAACAATTAACAGAGTATGCCTTGGAAACCTTAAATAAAAAACGGCATCAATACCATGAGCCAACAAGAATTTTCCCCTAAAGGAATACTCCTCAATAAGCAAATAGTCAACAAATATTCAATATTCAAGAATTTTTAAACCTTCAGCCAACGCTCGTAACTATGAGCAAAATTGATCCCTTGAAATTGAGCAAAATTGGGCAACAGTGGCACAGGAATTCCATATCTCCGTAACCCCCTTAGGAAAACATGATGATTATCTGGTGCGCATCGAACGAGTGGCACCGGGAGTCTCATTGGCAGAAGAACAAGTCAGTTGGCCGGTAGAAGAATGGTTAACCCAGGCCAAGCAACTGATGAATGACCCCCTATTTAGTGTCCTGCAGGGTAGGGCAGCTGGGGTGGATGGCAGTTTTGCCATGCCATCTTGGGGAGAACCGTACTCTCAATCCTCTTTAAACTTAGTTGCCTTGGGTCAAGAGCTATACAATGCCCTATTTAAAGGAAGCTTGCGCGATAGCTGGATGATGGCGCAAGCGATCGCTCAAAATCAAAGGTCGGTTTTGCGACTGCGTCTGGGATTGAAAGGTACAGAATTACCCCGCCTACCTTGGGAAGTCCTCCATGCTGGGGATCGTCCCCTAGCCACAGGGACTGATGTGGCTTTCTCTCGCTACCAGATGACCAAAGGGTTGATTAGACCAGTTCCGAAGCCTTTGTCTCCACCGAATCAACCTCTGAAAATTTTGATGGTGATCGCCGGTCCAAGTGATCAAGAAAGTTTAGAACTCTTACAAGAAGCATCTCACCTGAAAGAAGAACTCCGCCATCGTTCACCCAATGGACCACCAGCGATTCATCTGACAATTTTGGAACAGCCAGGACGGGAACAGTTAACCCAAGCCCTGGAACAAGGAAAATATCAAGTCTTCCACTATGCTGGTCACTCTAACCTAGGGGAATCAGGTGGTGATGTCTACCTGGTTAGTAAAAAAACTGGTTTGACAGAGACCTTAAGGGGTGATGATCTAGCTGGATTGTTAGTTAATAATGGTGTCCAGCTGGCTGTATTCAACTCCTGTCGTGGTGCTCATACAGCTGCTTCACATACCCAAGAAAACGGTAACGATCAAAATCTTGCTCAAGCACTGGTTAAGCGCGGTATTCCTGGGGTTCTAGCCATGGCAGAGCGCATTCCCGATGAGGTAGCCCTGACCCTAACCAGACTATTATACCGTAACATCAACCAGGGTTACCCCATTGACCTCAGCCTCTCGCGAGCTAGACAAGGACTGATTTCTGCTTATGGCTCGAACCAGCTTTATTGGGCATTACCTGTTCTTTATCTGCATCCGGAATTTGATGGTTTCCTGACCAATGATGACCACAGTTATGACCGAACTCAAATATTTAGTCTGCCCGATCCTCCTGGAATGTCTGTAGGGTTAGACCCAGAAGAGGGTTTTTTTACGCCACCACAAGATAGAGATTATACCACATTATCAGAATTTGAGGAAGACTCAGCTCTTGTCCCTAGGGCAGAAGCTCAGTATGAGGATGAAAGTGTCACTGGTGTAACACCGGGTTTAGAATCCCATGAACTAGAAGCAGACGATCCCGCTGCTTTCATTAAGGGATTGCTGGATCAGCTGAATACAGAGGCTCAGGGTGGGGAATCAACAATAACAGCATCGAATTCAGAGGGGTTATCCGAAAACCCTTACTCAGAAACTGCTCAGAAGAACCTACCAGTCCATAGCCCAAGCCAACTCCCTGCTCCTTTGAAAGCTTCAGCCGCAACCCTGACACCGGCGTCTACGGAGGGCTCAACCCAATTAGCTCCAAAGCGTGAGGATACTACGGCAGAAGTTGAGGCTAAAAAGGTCACTAATCCTAAACACAAGGGTTTAAGGTTACCACGTTCACCACTGTGGATCGGACTAGGAGCAACGGGAACTCTTGCCTTGGTACTGGTGAGCATCTGGTTTTTCCAGAACCCTCCTAGTCCTGGGCTAGGCAGACAATTACCACCAGGTCTGTCCAAACCTGTTGATTACTCAAATGTTAATTTGACAAAGGCTAATACCAAGACCGTCACAGCGATCGCAATTGAAGCATTCAGTGAGGATAATATTATTCGAGGAACCGAAGCTGTAAGGGCATTGCTAGACCGGGGTGCATTACCTCAGGCTTCTGCTGCCCTTAAGGAAGTTCCCTCAGAACAATTGAATCAGTCAATGGTGAGTTTTTTAAGAGGGCGTCTGGCATGGCAGTCGATCCAGACCGGCTCGAATGAATACAGTCTGGATGATGTCAGACGTTATTGGGAAAGAGCAGTTAAACAAAAACCTGACTCTTGGACTTACCGCAATGCCCTAGGGTTTGCCTATTACGCTGAAGGCAAATACGAGCGAGCTAACCAAGCTTGGTATGATGCATTGTACAGGAGTAGCAACGGGAAATCTACAATTGTTGGATCTGAAAAATCCAGCAATTCCCCAAAATGGAATACCTATGCTGGCTTAGGGCTAGGGTTGTGGAAATCTGCTCAACAACAAAACGGGTCTAAGCGGGCGAGTTTGTCCCAACAATCTCTTAAGCTACGGCAACAAGTGATCGCCAACGACCCGATTAACTTCCAACCTGATGCCTTGAGCAAGAACTGGCTTTGGTCACAGCAAGCGATTAAAGATTGGCAATCGCTGTTAGAGGTTAGAACTTCTAACAATTGACGGTTAATAGTCAACCGTCAAGAGTGAACAAAGGGCAAATTAAGAGCAAATTAAATCACCACTAGCCTCGGCTGATTACTGATCCCGCATCAAGGAAGACAGAGAGCGGCGCTTACGCATATCCATCATGTTGGCAAGAGTCTCGTCTTTAGCATTGGTCTGATCAGTAGGCTCCGGTGGCAAAACCGTTACCTCGGTCTGTTGGTCATCACTCCTGTTTTGTGATGGTGGTAATAATGGTACTGATTTTACTGGTTGTTGTTTGCGAGTCGCCTTACGGCGTCTAGAATTACGGCGTCGCCTTCTACTGCTGACACTAGATGTTATCGGTCTTTTCAGTTTCGTTTTCTGGCTTGAAAATTTTAGAGCCTGAGTAAGCAATAAGCAACCGCTGGCGCAGCCTACAGCAACAACACCAAACAACGACAGAGGCACAGCCTCTTTTGCTGCTGATGCCCGCAGTTGGGCCAGAGCTGGTTGTGGATTATTGGCTTCTTCCTCAATCGGTCCAGGATCAATCAGACCAATAGTTGCTATGCTACCGGCTAAGACCATAACAACCCAAAGCCCAACCCAAACAGCAATCTGATGATTGTATATTAGCGTTTGGATGGACTCGAAATAATCTTGCTTTTGAGCCTGATGACCAGATGGTTTAGACATCGACGCTCACGATTAGTTAAAAAACACGCTGACGGCATTTTAGCATGGCTTGTCAGTTCGACCAATGTCTTTAAGGAGGTTATTGGTGACACTACAGCGTAAATCCCAGTTTCAACAGTATTTAAACCCTGAGACTACTACTGAGACTACTACAGGGATATCGACTCAAAATCCTACAGATTATGGTGTTAAGTTGATAGACTCATCCTGTTCTCCAATCCCTAACCAGAACCAAGATGACAAGACCTCTCAATCTTGGACAATTGAGAAAAGTGAGGAGCTTTATCAGATCCAAGGCTGGGGAGAACCCTACTTTGCCATTAACACTGCTGGTCATATCATGGTGTGCCCTAAAGGCAATGGCGGCGGCTCGTTGGATTTGTTGGAACTGGTAGAATCCCTTAAGCAGCGCAACTTGGGACTACCATTATTAATCCATTTTTCAGATATCTTGGCAGACCAGATCGAGCAATTAAACGCCTGTTTTGCCCAAGCTATTAGTCGCTACAAATACCCTGGTCGTTACCAAGGAGTGTTTCCGGTTAAATGCAACCAGCATCGACATGTGGTAGAGGATGTCGTGTATTTTGGTCAACCTTATCAATTTGGTTTAGAAGTCGGTTCTAAACCAGAATTGATGATTGCTCTAGCAACATTGCTCACGCCGGATTCCCTAATTATTTGTAACGGCTACAAAGACCGGGAATATCTTGAAACTGCCCTTTTAGCTAGACGATTGGGACATAATCCGATAATTGTCCTAGAACAGCTAGAGGAAGTGCAGCTAATCATTGAGGTGGCAGCTTCGTTAGGAGGCATCACACCAGTGCTGGGGGTGCGAGCCAAACTGAGTACACAAAGCATGGGTCGTTGGGGAAAATCTGTCGGAGATAAAGCTAAATTTGGTCTGAAAATTCCAGAAATACTCCAAGCCATTGACCAGCTACGGGAGGCTGGGATGCTTGAGTCATTGCAGCTGTTGCACTTCCACATCGGCTCTCAAATATCTGCCATTAGCGTGATTAAAGATGCTATTCGCGAAGCCAGCCAAATTTATGCTGAGCTCAAGGGATTAGGGGTGAATATGCAGTATCTAGATGTAGGTGGTGGCTTGGCAGTGGATTACGATGGCTCCAAAACCAACTTCCATGCCTCCAAAAACTACAACATGCAGAACTATGCTAATGACATTGTGGCTGCGGTGAAGGAAGCTTGTGAGGAACATCAAATTCCAGCACCAACACTGATTAGTGAAAGTGGTCGTGCGATCGCATCCCATCAATCAGTCCTGATCTTTGATGTTTTGAGTACCAGTGATGTCGCATCTCAATCCCCTCCACTGACAACGGAACAAGACCATCTAATTATCCGCAATCTTTGGGAAACTTACTGTACTCTCGACCTTGAGAACTACCAGGAAGCCTATCATGATGCCATCGAGCTTAACCAAGAAGCAAAGAGCCTGTTTAGTTTAGGCTATCTGAGCATTACTCAGCGGGCTAAAGCCGAGCAGCTTTATTGGGCGTGCTGTCAGAAGATTCGGGAAATTATCAGGACACAAGACTATGTTCCCGATGATCTAGCAGACCTGGAAACGATCATGGCATCAATTTATTATGTCAACCTATCCGTCTTCCAATCAGTGCCAGATTGCTGGGCAATTAACCAGCTATTTCCGATTATGCCCATCCATCGGCTGGATGAAGAACCAACCCAAAGGGCTATCCTGGCTGACCTTACCTGCGATAGTGATGGTAAGATTGACCAATTTATTGACCTGCGGGATGTTAAATCGTTGCTGGAACTACATCCTTTGCGCAAAGCCGAGGACCAAGGGACAATTTCCAATTCCAAATCCCAAATCCCAAATCCCAAATCCAAAGAACCCTACTATTTGGGTTTCTTCCTAGTCGGTGCCTACCAAGAGATTATGGGGAATTTACACAATCTTTTTGGTGATAGTAACGCAGTTCACATCAAATTAAGCCCCAGAGGGTATGAAATTGAACACGTGGTTAAGGGAGATACAATTACGGAAGTTTTGGGTTATGTGCAGTATGATGCTGAAGATTTGGTGGAAGGTATGCGCCGTCGCACAGAACAGGCGTTGCAAGAGAACCGAATTACCTTGGCAGAATCTCAACGGCTGCTGCAAAATTATGAGCGGAGTTTGAGGAGTTATACCTATTTGAGTTGCTAAGCTCAGGATTTACCCAGTAACTCATTTTAGCAAAAGCTAAAAATCATAGGGTTTGGTGCTCAGTTTTGGGTAAGTCCTGCTTAAGGAAAGGATTTCATTGTACTCGCTACAGCCAAAGCGATGGATATATGATTGATGGCACAGAAAAGCCCTAAGGTAATCTGTGCCATGAAGCACGAACCATTAACCTTGACAGTAGAGAATGTTTATCCTTAAGTTATAACCGTCTTTAAGCGCAAGTTTTACCGAGTGATTTGACTAACATGCCCACCAAAGAAAATCGCTTTTTACAAGGGCGTAAAATCGCTCCGAGTCCGATTACGGCAGGAATCCCAATCACAGAGTTAATCGACCAGACGTTTCTAGCCTATAATTCCGGTCGGTTACGAGAAGGCTGCCAATTATTGGTAGAGCGGATGTTGCAGCCCAACGTAACGGTGGGTTTAAGTTTGACAGGAGCATTAACCCCTGCAGGGTTAGGAATGGCTGCAGTGATCCCACTGATGGAAGCAGGGTTTGTCGATTGGATAGTATCTACGGGAGCCAATCTCTACCACGACGCTCACTTTGGCATCGGATTGGAACTCCATCAAGGGCAGCACGATATTAGTGATTTGGTATTGCAGAAAGAAGGGGTTGTCCGGATCTATGACATTTTCTTCGATTATGACGTGCTGCTATCAACGGATAAGTTCTTTCGTCAGATCATTGAACAGCCTGAGTTTAAGGGTCGAATGGGAACGGCAGAGTTTCACTACCTCTGCGGTAAGTACATTGCTGCACGGGAGGAGACATTGGGACTCGAAAACCAATCCCTGCTGGCGGCAGCTTATCGGTTAGGAGTCCCCATCTATACCTCCAGCCCTGGAGATAGTTCGATTGGGATGAATTTAGCAGCGCTAGGGTTGCAGGGCACCGGACCAATCATTGATGTGTCCTTGGATGTGAATGAAACGGCAGCAATTGTGCTGGCAGCTAAAAACAATGGGGGAGCCAGTGGGATTTGGATCTTGGGAGGTGGCTCGCCGAAAAATTTCATGTTGCAGACGGAACCGTATCTTCAAGAAGTCTTGGGTATTGAAGAGAAGGGGCATGATTACTTTCTTCAGGTAACTGATGCCCGTCCAGATACAGGGGGTTTGTCAGGAGCAACCCCATCGGAGGCGGTCTCTTGGTGCAAGCTTGATCCACAGAAGTTATCAGAAACGGTAGTGGTTTATTGTGACTCGACTATTGCTATGCCCCTACTGACAGCTTACTGCCTAGCTAAGGTAGGGCCTCGTCCTCTAAAACGTCTCTATGACCAACGAAAAGCTTTACTGGAGCGGTTGAAAGAGGCACATTTGGCTGTCCAATCTACAGCAGTCAGATAGCGTTTGTATCTGGGTTGTAAACACACTTATTGTCGAAAAAGGCAAAAGGCAAAAGGCAAAAGGCAAGAGGCAAGAGGCAAGATGGTAAAGAGCTCCAGAGTTTTATTTGACAATAAAAAAAGAGTTCCTAGGTTTACATCTCAAATACAAACGCTATATGCTGGTTTTTTTAGCAAGTAGTCTTATAGCTAGTTAAACAGGCAAGCTTGTACAAAATTCTAGCCCCAACATTGCCATCCCACTCATCCCCAGAGTCTCCGGGAGCAACTTCGCACAGATCAAAACCAATAATAGTTTTGCCAGCTTGGACTAGCGATCGCACTAAATACATTGCCTCGTTAAATTCCAATCCTCCGGGCACAGGAGTACCTGTATTGGGACAATAGGCGGGATTCAATCCGTCAATGTCAAAGCTAATATAAACTTTATTCGGTAAATTAGCAATAATTTCCTGGCACTGGGCTGCCCAGGTTATACCTTCGTAAGTGTTAGCTTTGAGCTGCCAGTCATCAAACACTACAATCCGGCGATCGCTATGAGCCCAAGACATTTCCTCTTCACAAACATCTCGGATGCCAACCTGAACTAAACGATTAATCTGAGGTAGGGTCAGGGCATTGTACATGATCGAGGCATGGGAGTAAGTAAACCCTTCATAGGCTTGCCGGAGATCGGCATGGGCATCAATTTGTAAAATGCCGTATTCCTCGTGTTGCTGTGTTAGGGCTTTCATTAACCCAAGAGGAACACTGTGATCGCCACCGACTATGCCAACCAGCTTGCCTTGCTCCAGCAGTTCCAGTGCCTGAGTGTAAACCCAGTTGTTGAGAGCAGCACAGGCTTGATTAACGATGGCTAACTGTTTTGCGATCGCATCATCATCCACATTGCCACCAGCTTCTAAATACTGAATAATCTCTTTAGCTATCAACCTCATGGCACGATTTTGGTCTTGGATAGCTGAGTTAATTGGTATAGTCCCGCATCTCGTTTCCCAAGCTTGGGGTACATCAAAGTCGTACCAATCTAACTGTACGGAAGCTTCTATTATCCCTTGGGGACCCTTTGCTGCGCCCTCTCGGTAAGATGTGGTCACGTCCCAAGGAACAGGCAGGAAAACGATTGAAGCCTCTTCAACCGAATAGGGCAAGCCAAAAAAGCAGCCATTGGGCACAGTAATCTCATTAGGATTAAAAGTGGCTTGATTCATTAGCCCTTGGTAAATTTTTCCTATTCTACCCGAACCTCGTCCCTACGGGAATCCTGGTATTAGGGATTAGGCATGCTTAGATTAGGCACACTTACATTAAGTACAAAAACCCTTAACCCAACCCCTAACACCTAACCCCCAACCCTATTACCATCAAAACTAAATTAAAAAATTACTAGCACTATGGTAGATATCAAAGAAATTCCCCTAGAGCAAATCCGCCGTCCTCTACCACGACAAAATGATCCAAACAAGGTGGCGGCGCTAATGGAATCAATTGCCAAAGAGGGTTTGCGCGAACCCATTGATGTGTTAGAAGTAGATGGGCAATACTATGGTTTTTCCGGTTGCCACCGTTACGAAGCACACCAGCGTTTAGGAAAAAAAACCATTAAGTGCCGCGTGCGTCGCGCTCCTCGTTCCGTATTAAAACGGCATTTAGCCTGAAAATTAGCAATTTTGGGACAAAAATAGCTTCATACCTTGGGGTAATTCCCAAGGAAACCCTAATTGCTTAAAGTTAAATTGTTTAAAGCTTACGGTCACCACTAGTTTTTGCTAGGAACCTTGAGGAGAATACTATGGCAACGATTGTACCTGTCAATATTGGTATCAATGAACAAGACCGCAAAGAGATTGCTGAGGGATTGTCTCGTCTGCTAGCGGACACTTATAAAGGATCGAAACGCTGAAAACCCCGTGTCTTTAGACCGGGGATGAAAGCGAATAGCGGCTTTAGCCGCCTAGGAAGAATGTTGATATAAAATTGACGTTTTAGTTTGATGATGTTAGACTAAAATAGTCGCAGTAAGGTCGAAACTGATGATTATTTTAGAGTTCAAAGCGAAAGGCAAAACGCATCAATACTCTGCTATTGATGAAGCTATTAGAACAGTCAAATTTATTCGCAACAGTTGCCTCCGATACTGGATGGACAATAAAGGAGTCAATAAATTTGACCTCAATAAATACAGTGCAGTCCTTGCCAATAAATTCCCATTTGCCAATGAATTGAACTCTACAGCTCGACAGTCTAGTGCTGAAAGAGCGTGGTCATCAGTTGTTCGATTTTTTGATAACTGCAAGAAGAAAGTACCAGGCAAAAAAGGTTTTCCCCGTTTCCAAAAACACTGTAGGTCGGTTGAGTATAAACAGTCAGGATGGAAATTATCCCCTGATAAAAAGTCAATCGTGTTCAGTGACAATAAAGGGATTGGGAAACTTAAGCTCAAAGGCACATGGGACTTGTGGCGCTTTGATAAGAAGCAAATAAAACGAGTCCGTATAGTCAAGAGAGCAGATGGCTATTACGTTCAATTTTGTGTCTCAGTTGACATCAAAGAAGAATTAGAACCATCTAAGAATACCATTGGGTTAGATGTGGGACTAAAAGAGTTCTACACGTGCGGCTTGTTCCAAGTAGGAATCTTCGGGAAAAAGCCAGGAGCCAAAAGCTTCAAGGAACAACACGAAGGGGTATGACTTGGGTGACTCGCGGGGAACACCCCAA
>NZ_JAAHIG010000308.1:0-10558 GCF_010692305.1 Moorena sp. SIO4G3
AGTAGTGTAAAAAACCGATGTTACCCATCTTATTACGCCCCTTCGGGTGGGAACTAGGCTCGAACCCTAGCCTTTTTGGAGGATTACGGAATCCTCACTCCTTTGAGCGCCTTCATCGGTCGCCCCCTTACTTTACTAATAACACAAAACACTGAAGTAATGCAAAAGAGTTAAAAAACTTAAAAAACTAA
This sequence comes from Moorena sp. SIO4G3, assembly GCF_010692305.1. Taxonomy (NCBI): domain Bacteria; kingdom Bacillati; phylum Cyanobacteriota; class Cyanophyceae; order Coleofasciculales; family Coleofasciculaceae; genus Moorena; species Moorena sp. SIO4G3. The sequence goes on from NZ_JAAHIG010000308.1 coordinate 192, forward strand.
TTTGGGGGGAAGGTGGATTGCTTTGCGACCATTCAAAATTATCAATTCAAACTTAAAAAATACCCCTGAAATGAATTCAGGGGCTTGTATCCGTGTCTTGATGCAGTCGCTCATGGGGGGGACCACGGCAGTCGCTCATGGGGGAGACCCCCAAGACCGCGCTGCCTCCCCAAGACCGCGCTGCCTTCCCAAGACCGCGCTGCATCGCTTGTCAACAATTAAAAATTATAAGGCTAGTAATTTTGTAAGCCGTCAGCCGTCAGCCGTCAGCCGTCAGCTTTTAGCTCACGCTACTAGATCGGTGCTTAAAATAAACCTAGAACGAGAGAATTTAAGAATTCCAGATTAATGACAATTGAAAGTCTGGGTAAAAATCCATGACTCGTGGCACAGACTTCGATACTGATAGCTGATAGCTGATAGCTGATACCTTATGTAATTTTGAATTTTTAATTTGGCATTTTGAATTAAAAAAAATAACCTTTCCCTTAATTAACAGACCATGGATCACTAATCTCAGAATTAACAGACCATGGATCACTAATCTCAGGTATTTCCATAGCTTGTCGTCTGTCTTGCTGCTGTTGAATCCGATCGAGAGTACCAGTGGGAATAGAAGCAATCAGCTGACGAGTATAATCCTGCTGCGGTTCTCGATAAATACTGTCAGCTGAACCAATTTCTTCTATTTTGCCCTGGTTCATTACCATAATGCGATCGCTCATGAATTTGACTACACTCAAGTCATGGGAAATGAAGATATAGGTTAAGCCGAAATCCTCCTGCAATTGTTTGAGCAAATTCAGGACCTGTGCCTGTACGGAAACATCTAGAGCAGAAACGGATTCATCACAAATGATAAACTTAGGATTAAGAGCGAGTGCCCTAGCAATACAGACCCGCTGGCGCTGACCTCCGGAAAATTCGTGAGGATAGCGATTCATCCAGTCAGGATTTAAATCCACTCGCTCCAACAACTCAGCCACGCGATCGCGTTTTTCCTTACTATTACCCCCAACATCATGAATCAATAGGGGTTCCATCACTGCTTCCCCAATCTTCAGTCGTGGGTCGAGGGAACTAAAGGGATTCTGAAACACAATTTGCATTTCACGGCGTAATTGCCGCAAACCCATACCCTTGATTTTGGTAATCTCTTGACCATCAAAGTTTACTTCTCCACCCATTGGTTCAATCAAGCGCAGCAATGTTCGTGCTAAGGTAGATTTGCCACAACCGGATTCTCCCACTAAGCCCAAGGTTTCACTGGGATAAACATCAAAGGATACTCCATTGACTGCCATCATATAGCGTTTCGTCCCGCCAAATACGCCTCGAATCGGAAAGCCTACCTGTAAGTTACGAACCGAAACTAATGGTAGTTTGGTTGAAGGGTTATTGGTTGAAGGGTGTTTGGTTGAAGGTTTATTGGTTGAAGGTTTATTGGTTGAAGGTTGTTCGCCTTTAGCGTTCCCGTAGGGTAGGTTATCTGGGGAAGTTTGAAGCTGGAACCGGTCAACATTCAACCCTTTTGATTTTTCTCGGATCACCTGTTCTCCACTAGGAGTAGTTACCACCTCCATGAAGTCAGAAACAGTCGGTAGGTATGTTATAGTTTGGTCGAGAGTTGGGCGACAGGCTAATAATCCCTTGGTGTAGGGATGGTTTGGTTCAGAGAAAATTTTCCAGACATCACCCCTTTCCACAATTTTGCCTTGGTACATCACCGCTACGCTGTCAGCAATTTCCGCAATCACGCCTAAGTCGTGGGTAATAAAAATCATGGACATCCCTCGGGTATCCCGTAACTCCCTCAGCAAATCCAGAATGGTTGCCTGTACGGTAACATCGAGAGCAGTAGTGGGTTCATCAGCAATCAACACATCAGGGTTACAAGAAATTGCGATCGCAATCATGACCCGCTGCAATTGACCACCAGACAGTTCATGGGGATAGCGCTTTAAAATTTCCCGTTTTTGCTGGTTAATGTGGCGATTAATTAGCCGTTCCCCTGGTATAGCTTGACCAGGGTTCTCCCGACGGAATTCCTCTAGAAAACTCTCCCTCAATTGTTGGTCGCTAGGGAGTAGCTTGACCTCTTGAAGACGAGCCATGGCTTGACGCCTTGCTTCTTTTAGGGAAACATCCTGGTGTTGCAGAATTGCTTCTGTCAGTTGAAACCCACAGGTATAAACTGGGTTAAGGGAGGTCATCGGTTCTTGAAAAATCATCGAGATTTGACCACCCCGGTAGGACTGCTTTTGATCAGGACTCAGCCCTAGTAAATCCACCCCTTTTTCCCGAGTTGAGGGTCGGAAATAAATCTCGCCATTGGTAACTTTACCAGGATAGGGGATCAAACCCATGATGGCCAAAGACGTGACTGATTTCCCAGAGCCTGACTCCCCCACAATCCCTAGGGTTTGTCCTCGACGCAGTTGAAAGTCAATGCTGTCAACGGCTGTGACCTGTTTTACATCGGTTTGGAATTGGACTTTCAGATTACGGACGTCAAGAACATTGTCAGTCATGGCATTCAAGAGGATTAAGTTAGCAGAGTTAACTTAAATGATACAAAACTTGACTCTAGGGTTTACTCCCTACTCCCTACTCCCTACTCCCTACTCCCCTGATTAAGCCATGAGGCTGATTGAGCTTTGTTTTTGGCCAAATTCCTAGCAAAATAGATCGGATTCAACAACTCCTTAACTACAGCCTTGAACCCATAAATCACACGACCTCTTAGACCAGCTTTGATAACGTGATTATTGAATGGAATCACTGGTAACTTCTTGATCAGCTCTTGAGCCAAGGCTTTCTTTTGGCCTGGTCCTCGTAAACGAAACTGAGTACCTTGCGTCGGACCATATACGATGGTAAACCAGAGCAGAGGATGTAAGAAAAAGTATTTCCACAAGGGTGGTTTGCACCCAATTAAATCCGCTAGTTCATCGATGTAAATATGATAATCAAGCAAGCTTCGGATGCGAACAGCATTATGTTCAAACTGTTGTAAATATTTGGCTTTATCAATAGATGCCACCTGCTCCATTTCCTCAGAAGCGGGAAGAGTTCGTTCCCCAGTACAAATCAAGGCAAAAAATCTGGCTTGCATTTCCGTAAGAGGAAACTGACTGCCAATGGCAGGACGTGCCCAACCAATCCAAGCGATTTTATCCCGATACAAGGCATGAAAGATATGTTTGTAAAGACTCCGGGGGTCAGTTTTTCTCAAGTGCTTAGGCAGGAAAGACACATAGTTTTTGTAGCCCGTACAAAATACTACCGCATCGACGTTTTCAAGGGTTTCTCCATCAGCCGCGATCAATGTTCTGCCACCATCTTTTACCTTCACTATTTCGCCGACCACTTGACAGCCGTGATAGACAATTGCCTTGGGTAAAGAGATATTTTTAGTTCCGTATGTCCCCCAGACCCCTTTTTTAGCCTTAACCTTCTGATTTAGCTCAACTATAGTATCATGAACTGGATGGTTTTTGCTCAACTCTAATCGGAAGATAAGTTGGCTCAAAGCATGTCCATAGTCCCTTGGTAGACCGTATACACCCCGATGGCTAGCAGTATCGGCAGCATAGTCACCTCTCTTCCTGGGTATTATCCACCCAGCTGAATTGCGAAGGCTGACCCAGCACTTGTTGGCGACACGAGATATTTCGAGGGCTATGTCTGAAGCTGACTCACCTCCGCCAACTACTAATACGGTTTTGCCCACAAAGTTATCAGGGTTACGATATTCCTTGGAATGGGAAAACTCCACCTCAGTTAATAAATCTTTCCACTCTGGATAATTTGATCTACTGTTGTTACCAATTGCCAAGGCTACCCGTTTTGAGTGCAAAATCTCTCCAGAGGCTAGTTGAATTTCCCACCCTTGATTGTCTTGGGGAGTGAGTGCTACAACTTTGGAATTGAAACGAATTTTCTCTAAAACACCAAAATGTTTGGCATAGCTCTTCCAATAGTCAACTGCTTCGTTCTTTGTCCAGAATTTGTGCTGATTACCATCACCTATCCAGAAGTCAGAAAACATACTAAATGCGCAAGAAGTAGTCAGCACTAAACTATCGTAGGCATGGGCATAAACCCCGCCCAAATCCTCTGCTTGCTCTAAACAGATTACCTCGCCTACTCCTTGCTCTAGTAATTCTTTTGTAGTAACTATACCGGCTGGCCCTGCTCCAATCACGATGCAATCTAACATACTATAGCAATTCTGATACTGCTCAGTACAAAGCTTAGCATTTGAAGGGAAAAGGCATCCATTCAAAAGGCAATATTTAATATAATCTTAAGGGAATCATCTTCAACTAATACTGTACTTCATAACTGCGTTAAACGCGCTTATTTAACGGGTGCATCTACTAAAAGTTGTTTGACTCGGTGGTGCGTTACGGGCAGCAACCTAACTGTGGCTACCGATAAAATCCTCGGTTCCCCTAACGCACCCTACGCACTAATACTGTACCTGATTACTGCGATCAACGCGCTTATTTAACTTCTGATGTCGGGAGTAAGCGCAAACACAAATGAATCCGCGAGTATAGATTCAGCAACAGCAGGATTAATCCCCAACGGTTGCAAGCAAGTTAGTTGGTCTAATACATTGAGCATACTATACCGCTGAAGTTGAAACCCTTGCTCCGTTAAAAACTGCCTAACCTGATCGAAATTGTCAAAGATAGTATCTGTGTCTGAGGTGGCTGTCATCCCTCTGACTGTCTGGCTGAATTTTTGTAAACCTGGGCTATTTCCTCGGATCCTACTCAAATCTTCTTTTGTCTTTAAATCAGGGGTTATCCACACACCACTATAAACCTGAAGCAACTCCCGGACATTAGCAAATAACCGCTGTTTTTGATGTAAGGTCAAGTACAGCAGTAGTCCCTCGCATATTACAGTAATGGGCTTTTGGGAATCTAGATAATCTACATCGAGAGGGAATTGGCTGGGTTGACTAGTGGCATCAATCCCAACAAAGTGCAAGTTTGAGCGTACGCCAACTAGCTGTTTCACCAGTTGCTGTTTGCCCGTTATCATCCCTGGCAAATCACTCTCGATAAACGTTGTAGAAGGGTTACCAGACATTACCATGCCCCGTGGCAGCAACCCGGAGGCTAGTTCAAGGATTTGAGTTGTTTGAAATTGAGCTATCACTTGATTGATAGCTTTATACCGACTTTCAAATAAAACGGCTACTTCAAAGGATTTATCGGATTGTTGTTTTTGTAACTGCTCTACGAAAGCTTGAGCATTAACCAATTGTGCCAATTCTTGGGAATAAGGAATATCGGTAAACTGTCTGGCATAAGCCACTAGTAAAGCTGTGGGACTGATTTTGTCGAAGGAACTAGTTGGCACCTGCATGATTATACCAAAGGGAACAGGGAACAGGGAACAGGGAACAGGGAACAGGGAGTAGGGAAAAGGGAAAAGGGAACAAAAATTCTCACAATTCATTTAGGATTGGTATATGAATTGGGAATTGGGAATTTAGGGAGTAGGGAAAAGGGGAAAATTGCTTTAGCAAAGCTAACAGGTAACAGTTAACAGGGAGGTGCATCTCATTTTTTTTTTAGTGAGATGCACCCAGTTCTATCTACCCTTGACCAAAGATAAAATTACCAGGTACTTCTGGATCTTCACTACAGAAGAATTGATCAATTAACTCGATATGTTTTTCTTTAGTAATGGAGTCATCATCCTTGAAATTGAGCCGTTTAAATACCTCATTAGCCAAATTTTCATCATGTCCACTGGTGCGATAAAACTGTCTGTATTCCTCCAAATCCAGTTGCTCATCCCCATTACTATCAAATACGCTAAAGACGAAACCGGCGATGCCCCGTATTTCCGCTTCATAAACGCCTTGGTCATTAAGGATATTCTCGATATATGTCAGCCATTCCTCCAAAGATATCCTATTGTCACGATTGGTGTCTGCAAACTTTTGCATACTATCCCAACGAGACATTAACTTCGATTGCAAAGAATTGTAGTTGGGTGAGCCAGGTTCCCAGCCGCCAACCTGAGAGTAGGTTTCTAGAAACCGCTCAAAATCCGCTTGCTCAATGAAACCGTTATTGTCGGCGTCATACATTTTAAACAATCTTGGTAATTTTTGCTTCTGAAATTCAGTTAACATAATTAATTTATCCAGGGAGTACTAAATTCAGGTTTACACTAAGTTTATACTAAGATAACTAGTCGGACAGAATTAATACACCGTTGGTTACAGCAACAGCTCATGGTCAGGGTAAAAATAGCGTCAGCTAATAGCTGAATGCTTACAAAACAGCTAATCTAGCCTTGGTGTATTACTTATAAACAATACTCTTTGTCAAGGGTTTGTTTATAAATTTTAATCAAACCACCAAGGTGTTGCTGTGATTGGTATTTGGTAATTTGCAGTTCTCTACCAGAGGTAAAATTAACCTTTGATCGTTGTGGGTAAAAGTTGGTGATATGCTATGGTGCGCTGTATGCGATCGCTAACTAGATAACGCCGTTGCTAAAATCATAAAAGTCTCAAACGTTATAATTAGCAAACCATTAGATATTTGCTCAGGTTTTTCATAACATCAAAAACTATTTATAGCGTTTATCATAGCTATGATGTAGACAATATTTTTTACCTCTTGCCTCTTGCCTTTTGCTTTTTGCCTTTTGCTTTTTGCTATTAATCTTATATTCACATTTCAAACCCTATATAGCAATTCTATAACTGGTGAGATACAAATATCTAGGAGGGAGCAGGGAGCAGGGAGCAGGGAGCAGGGATTAGGAAATAGCAAAGAGTCAAGAGTGAAACCATCTTGTGTACCTCATGAGTCCTAGAAACGCTATAAAAAAAAGGGCGGTCATTCGATCGCCCTTTATGAGTCCATGACTTCAGGATTTAAAACTTACAGCACTGTAATTTCAAGTAGCTTAATTGTTTGCCGAAGCACATATTGTTTCGTTATCTGTTGGTTCTGGAGGGGAAATATCAACCGTCACTGTATCGAGTGTGCCGTTAAAATCAAACGGAAGAGTATAGTCATCAATCACAGGAGTTCCGGTATCGAAGCCAACATCAAAGGTTTCATCAATAGTGAAACGACTAAGGAGGCTTTCATCAAGACAGCCTTGTCCTATTTGCTCACCGTTGCCATACAACGTCACAGTTGCACCAGCTTCATTTTCATCAGAATTGGGCACATAAACAAATTTCAACGATACATAACTAGAATCGATCGGATCGTCCGATACAATCCCAGTATGCTTAACGTCGGACAGGTTGTAGTTATACTCCAGCTTGTGGTCTTTATTGATAAAGAAGCCATAGCCAGCAAAGCGACCACCAAATGTTGCTAGCATTCCCTCTGGCTCGGTACCCTCAGGAATTGTGACATTTGCTGTAATCGTGTGATACTTGTTCCTGACATCAGGTATTGCACCTTCTGTTACCCGTATTTTGTCGGGGTAGGTGAATGTCGTCCGTTCTCCTTGAACCCAACTAGGCCTTAGGGCAACGTCATAACGCTCAATCTTTTGATCGTTCAAAGGTAGAACATTGTAACGGGCTGCCTCAGCATAGAAGAGCTTGACCATCTCATCTAATTTGTTAGGACATTGGTCAGCCAAGTTGTGGGCTTGAGCATAGTCATTAAGGGAAACTGTGGTACTCCCATCATCAGGGTAATCAGAACTAGGAAACTGAACGTATTGCTGATCGCAATTTAATCCCTCAATAGAAACCTGGTTTTCTCCATTCTCATCCAAACTGATTTCACCAGTTCCGCAATCTTCGATGCAGTACAACTCCCAATTCATATGTAGCAGTGTTTCATCTGCTATTGGATCAGGATCCCAGGGAATACTGCGGATAGCACTGGCCATCCAGCCCTTACCATTAATAGTTAGGTTAGGATCAGCTGGGTCAGGATAATCTACCTCACGATTGTAAATACCTTGGTTCCCTAACATCTCGAAGTACTGAGTAGTGTGGCTACTCTTATGATGAGGGTTATTGAAAGTATCAAAGAAGCTAGTGCCTTCCATCGGCTTTTGAGCAATGCCATCAACTTCCACAGGAGCATCGATACCGATTGCTTCTAGAATTGTCGGCATAATGTCGATGGCGTGACTGAACTGGTAGCGAGTGGTGTTGTTCTGTGCTTCATCTATGCCATTCGGCCAGGAAACCACCAGACCGTTACGGGTTCCACCAAAGTGAGAGGCAATTTGTTTGGTCCACTGGAAAGGAGTGTCCATCGCCCACGCCCAAGCTGCAGGGAAATGGTTGTAGTATAGATAGCTACCTAGGGTGCCATCGTCAACTGCTTCCACCTTTTGGTAAAAGGGTTCGTTGATCTGATTAAATACACTCAATTCATTGAGCAATCCTTCCAATTCACCCTCAGCACTGGAGCCATTGTCACCAACAATATAGAAAATCAGGGTGTTATCAAGTTTGCCAATGTTTTCAATTTCTTTGATAACACGACCCACTTCATGGTCTGTTTGAGCTGTGAAAGCTGCAAACACTTCCATCATAGCGGTGTAGACCTTTTTATGCTCTGGACCTAGGGAATCCCAGGCCGGTAGAGAATCGTCACGCTTAGTTAAGTAAGCATCTTGAGGAATTACACCAAGGTCTTTTTGTCGTTGGAAGGTCTGGTCACGGTAGTAGTCCCAACCTTTGGAGAAATCGACACTATTGTCAATAATAGTCTGCACTTCCTCCAGAGTAAGGTCGCTGCCCATGGCTTTTTCTAAAGCGGCCTTGACCTTTTCCAAAGTTGAGCCTCCAGAGCCAGCATCCGGATTATTAGCGACTATGTCAGAGTCAGGGTTTTGGATTTCTTGAATAGCAGTAACCAAATTCTGAACATCCAAGTCACCGTCGATCACCTTGCCTAACATGGCTTTGATCTCTGCCAAATCAAAAAAGCTACGTTTAGCGTCGGCGGCAACAGGCTCTGGATTTTCCACTTTCTTGGCTTCTTGAATTGCCTTAATGGCGTCAATCCATTTCTTCGGTACTTGGTGTGGGGCGTGGGTAGCACCAGTGGCAAAGTAAGCAAAGAAAGGTTTCTGGGGAGCAACGGCATTGAGTTGGCGCAAATGGTCAATGGCGTGGTCGGCTAGGTCAACGGTTAAGTGGTAAGGAGTGCCGTCAGCATTGGTATCTGGTGACTGAAGGCGAGTGGTGTTTTCTACTAGAGAGGCTGGATGGTATTGGTCAGTGGAGCCACCAACAAAGCCATAATAGTAGTCAAATCCTAAATTGGTAGGCCAATGGTCAAAAGGACCGGCGATGCTAGTTTCCCACTGAGGTACGTTGTGGTCTTTACCATACCAGGAGGTGTCGTAGCCATATTCATGGAGCACCTTGCCAATAGTGGCTGTACTGTCCGGGATCATACTGGAGTAGCCAGGAAATCCTGTACCCATTTCTGGAAGAATCCCGTTGCTAGCAGAATGGTGGTTATGTCCAGTTAACAATGCGGAGCGAGTGGGGGCACAGAGGGCAGTAGTATGGAATTCCGTATACCGGAGGCCATTCTCCGCAAGTGTGTCGAGAGTTGCAGTTGGAACAGAGCCACCGAAGGTATTTAACTGGCTGTAGCCAACGTCGTCGAGCAACACAACCAGAATATTAGGGGGATTCTCTATACCATAGAGCTCAGGTGATTCCAACGCTGGTTTCACGTCATCGCTATAGGGATTCGCAGAATCTTCGTAGCTTAGGCCAATTTTGGCGGTGAAGGGTTGTGCTGGATGGGGCAGCATTTGCTGGGCCAGTGCCGGGGCAGGAAAAATGTTCCCTACCGAAAACACAGCCATCAGGAAACAGAGGACGATTACTTTCGCCCCTCGTAATATTTTTTTCATGGTTTTTCGACTTCCTAACAGTCGTTATTTCAGGCAATCCTTGCCAACGTTTTTCAATTTATCAGAGTTTGCGATCGCATTCTAGTTATATTTATTTTTCTAATCAAAGGGGTTAAGGCTAATCTCTAGAGATACTTATATATATAATCTTTATAATCTTTAATTTTACTTAACTAGAGGATATTATTAAAGTCCTTATCCAGTCAGGGTTTTAGCCAAAGTTACTTTTGTGAGTTATCAAAACTAATTCTATTTTTTTTATTATTTATTAATATAAACAAAACTTATATATTAAAAGTAAGGCAAGTAAGACAAGTAATACAAGTAAGGCAAGTAATACAAGTAAGACAAGTAAGACAAGTAAGACAAGTAAGACAAGTAATACAAGTAAGACAAGTAAGACAAGTAAGACAAGTAAGACAAGTAAGACAAGTAAGACAAGTAAGACAAGTAAGAAAAATAAAACAAGA
>NZ_JAAHIG010000309.1:0-10522 GCF_010692305.1 Moorena sp. SIO4G3
TCCTCATAGGCAGGGCTTTCACCTGCATCCGATAGGTAGTTAGACTTTTCAGGTTTTATCCTGCGCAAGTCCCCAACTCATACCCCTTCAGTCGCTGAAGGCTCCTAGTTGGAACGAGCCGCACCCAGTCCAGTCCCCAATGGCTAATACTGCCTAGTTTGTTGTAAGACTCAGATCTAACAATGCCTAATTTTTTCATTACCTGCAACAACTCAAGCTCAACTGACTTAGTCATCCCCACTACGGGGACGACCTGAGTCGATATTTTCTTGGTTGCTCCTACTTTTTTGGGCATCGTATACTGCTGTGTCCTACATGTTAATAATACTATAGCGCTAGTAAAATGTCAATGTCTGTTTTGCGATGTTAAATCCCGTTTTATCCCGATTTATTGGGACTTAACTGCAGGACTGAAAGGCTAATCAGATCGTAACCATTCAGGTAATGCTGATAGCACCTCAAGTAGCGTGCGTGGCACAGGCTTTGGCCTTTGGCCACGCTGTGCGAACGACGCGCTTGAGGTAGCGCATTAGCTGATAGCTGATAGCTAATAGCTGATAGCTGAATGCTGACAATCAGCAACGTCTACGAATAGGCTCAGCTAAATAATCATAAATCAGTTGATATTGAGCTTCTGGTTCTTGCTGCCATTTCATCACTAAACCTGACTTGACCAATAGCTCTAGGATAAAATCTAAGTTGTCAGTGGATAACTGTAACTCTGCTCCTAAATCGTCTTTTGTTCGGAATGGTCGAGTGCCATCCTTATCCGTTAACAAACCCAAAATTTTCCAAGCCGCGTTTTGGTTTTCTGAACCACAATCAGAAACAACCCCTTCCAAATAGCGCTCCACTAGCTTTTCTTTTGATCCGCTTTGTCGATAAGCCGCTAAAGTAGTGATTTGCTCAGTTTGTAATTGCACTCCCACTATCTGTAATTCAATCGGGCTTACTTGTCCCACTGGTTCAGTCTTAGCTAAGTCGTTTACCAACTCATCGACTAATGCATCTTCTAGGTAAAATTTAGCTCTAGTGGTTAGAGTATAAATAATCGATTTTGCCTCGTCTGGAGAAAAATTACCGACATAATAAAGGATACCTTTATTAAGAATATCATTATTAATGGCATCCAAATCTACCTGACGAGCGCACTTTAATAATAGGTGTAGATAATCCTCCCGTAAACAAAGGATAACTTTGAGATAGGGAATATTAAGACAGTCACGGAAAAATTCAAAGAAGCGTTTTTGTTCAGCTGGCTCTCGGCAAGCAAAGAAAAACTCTTCAAATTGGTCAAAAATCAGGATGTTTGTCTGGTTTCGCCGTTGATTTTCTTGCAACTGAGCTAGAAGATTAGCCGTTTTAAGGTTGTTTTTATAACCTTCAACCTTTAAACTTTCAACCTTCAACGGTGAAGAACTTTCACCCTTCGACTCTAAGATACGTTTACCCAACTCTTTTTCCCAGTCAGTGTAAACCTTCAACCTAATCGGGACTATATCACGGTTACCAATGGGTTGCTGTTTTAGGGCGGGGATTAGCCCAGCTTCTAGTAAGGAACTCTTGCCCACTCCAGCTTGACCATAAATTACAGTTAGTTTGTGCTGGGTACTGGCAATGCGTTGCACTAGCTCTTGTACTTTGTGTTGCCAATGGGAAGCAGTCATTGCCTGAGATACGGTAGCGCTACCTTTACTCTTGGTCTGTGCTAAGTAATTCTGTGCTAACTGATTCTGTTGGGAGGATTTGAGTTTACCCGCACCGATAAAAGCAAGTAAACCATGCTCTTGTGCGATCGCAAGCCGTTCTTGTTTTACTGTAAATGCTGCTTGATATCGTTTTTGTTGCCAGTAGAGGGTTCCTAGAGTTTCCAGGATTTCCAGGTACAGTTTCGAGTCATCACTAATCCCTAACTCCCTAGCCCGTTCCAGATGGCGAATCGCTTTGGAATGCTGACCCAAGTGCTGTTGGGCTTGAGCCAGAAGTAACAGATAGCGACCAACGGGAGATTTATTTGTGATCTGTTCTGCATCTTGATCTATCTTAACTATTCCATTGAGGCAAGATAAAGCAGAATTTTCCTGATAGTCAAGGTACTGTTGCTGTTGTTGGGGTTGGATACTTGCCGGATGATAGGACAATTTTTTACTTCCCCCTCTTCCCCCTGTTGGATAGGCCAACAAATCTTCCCTATCCTGTGCAGCACCCTGTTCTTCTGTGACTTTTGTTATAATTACATTGGCATATAGTGCGTTTGTGTAAGCCTCCTGCCAGCAGGATTTTTGTAGCGCCACTGTTCCTAGAAATCCATAATCCTGAGCTAGTTGCACAGGAGCAGAGTAACTTCTGTGTAGGGCTAGAGACTTTTTAGCTAGACTTTCCAAATCCTCCCAGGCTTCCAGAGATTGCAGTATCTCACCGAGCTGATTAATAAACTTAGCCACTAAATCCGGTCGTTGCTCTTGTTCGAACACCACCAGACACTGCTCTAAATACTCTTTAGCCTTGTACCAATTTTCTCGATAGCTAGGGTCTCCTGGTCTATACTGCTTAGCCTGATCGCAATAGCATAATCCTAGGTGAAACAGGAGAACTGCTTCTCGCTCCCGACGTGGAGGGGTAATGGACTTAGAGGTTATGAAGGTAGGCAGACCAAGTCCGGGGAGAATCTCACCATTGTTTTCTGGCTTGCTCTGCTGCTTACCTGGTTTCTGTTGCCAGAATTCTAAACTTTTCTGATAGTGGGTAATAGCAACATCAATCTTGCCCAATCCATAAGCCTCTCGACCCCAGACAAAGTTAAGACTGGCTAGTAACTCTGGTGGCAACTCGTGGTTGCCACTTTCCAAATCCCGTAAGGCAAACTTAATTTCCTGACTATAACCAGCACCTAAGATAGCATCATTGGGGGAAATTTCACTGGCACCTAATTCTAATACTGTGCTAAATAAAGACTTGGCTTTTTGTTGTAGGTTGCTAATTATGCTTGAGGTTGGGATTTCAAACATAACCGTTGTTGCCCAACTGTGGAAATCTGGTGTGATGCGAATCAGCTTACACAGCACCTCATCGTTAATCCACAACACTAATGGAAACTGGAAATTTTTGCGAAACTCTTCTCTAACTTGGTTTGTGGCGATTAACAGTTCATCAAGGTCTGTGACTGACTCTAAACCAAACACCATCAAAGCGGCTGGCTGTTCCTCCCCGATTTCCTGTCGGAGGGTGGTGTAGAGTGTACAAGCAGATGGCTCTAGGAATACTTCCCGGATTGGCACAGAGGAAATTTTGTGTAGTCTGCGCACCACTCGCTTACGCCACTTGGCATAATTACAGTGTGCGAACATCAGTAAAAACTGTCCCTCACTAGCAGCTATTGCCCAGGCTAGTTCTTCTACAGTATCCCGGTGGTGATTAGCTACAGGGTCGAGTAGGGGTGATTTAATCATGATTTTAAGGATATTGCTTATGCCAGCAAGTGCTTATGCCAGCAAGTGAGGTAATTATGTTATCAGGAAATTAAATTCTATCCTGGTAGCAAAATGGCAATTTTTTGTGATTTTTTTGTGATTAGTCATGATAGGATTAAGTGTTACTACTTAACACTTAAATACTTAACACTACCTAACACTATCTAAACACTTATTAAAATTGCCATAGTTTTTTGCAATCCCATTCCAGACTGCTTATGACAGAATCAGGACTCAGCAGGGAACCACTAACGACACCAACGACGCTCCCTCTTATTGACATTAGTATTGTGCTTTAGATAATCCTGCAGCCAATCGCAAGCAAGGGAGTGTAGTTGATCAGGATGTCTGATAGTCTCTAAATTCCATATAATTACTCTAGCAGATGAATCTGAAGAAGCAATAGTTTTGCCATCAGGACTAAAACTAAGGCTAACTACAGCATCATCATGGCCATAAAAGGTTTGAGGTTGTTTACCTTTCCTGTTCCAAAGCTTGACAGTTTGGTCAGCACTAGCTGTAGCAATGGTTTCACCATCGGGACTAAACACCACACTCCAGACGGTATTGTCATGACCTTCAAGAGATGTTAGTTCCTTACCATTACTAAGATTCCAGAGTTTAACTGTGTTATCCCTGCTAGCAGAGGCCAGGGTTTTACCATCGGGGCTGAAACCGACACTGACAACCCAATCGTCATGATCATCAAGGGTTTGCAGTTCCTTGCCATCACTAACATTCCAGAGTTTGACGGTTTGGTCAAGACTAGCCGTAGCAATAGTCTCACCATCAGGACTGAACCTGACGCTATTTACCCAATTGGTATGACCAGTCAGAGTTCTAATCTCAATACCATTCTGATTCCAGAGTTTAACTGTTTTGTCCCTACTAGCCGTAGCGATAATTTTGCCATCGGGACTGAAAGTGATACTCCTAACCACATTCTCATGACCAGATAGGGTGTGCAGTAACTTACCATTCTTATTCCAGATTTTGGCAGTCTTGTCTGCACTAGCGCTAGCAATAGTCTCACCATCAGGGCTGAAACTAACACCCCAAACCCAACCGGTATGACCAGTCATAGTTCGCTGCAATTCACCGTTTAAGCTCCACAGTTGGATAGTGTTGTTCTTACTAGCGGTAGCCATAGTCTGACCGTCGGGGCTATAACTGACGCTGTAAACGGTATTCTCATCCCCTGTGGGAATAGGGAGTTCATTCCCGTATCGACGACTCCAAAGTTTAACCGTTTTGTCAGCACTAGCGCTAGCAAGGGTCTGGCTGTCGGGGCTGAAATTAACGCTCCATACCCAATCGCTATGACCGGTAAGGGTTTCGAGTAGCTGGCCATTTCGATTCCAGAGTTTGACGGTATTGTCAGCACTAGCGCTAGCAAGGGTCTGACCGTCTGGACTGAAACTGATGCTAGTCACAGTACTTTCATGACTTTCATGGTCATCATTTCCCAAGGTCTGATACCGAGTACCGTCAAGTTTCCAGAGTTTGACAGTCTTATCCTTACTAGCAGTAGCAATCAGTTTACCTTTGGGACTGAAACTTACGCTAAACACCGCATCGTCATGGGCTTGTATGGTTATAGGCTTTCTGTTGTACAAGCCATTCCGGTCTCTACGCCAGAGTTTAACCGTGTTGTCAAAACTACCAGTTGCCAGCACCTTGCTATCGGGGCTGAAACTAATACTGAGCACTGCTTTATCATGGGCTTTGAAGATTTGGGGTTTTTTGCCTTCGAGGCTCCAGATGATAACTCTTCCATCCTCGCTAGAAGCAGCAAGGCTTTTGAGATCAGGGCTAAAACGCACGCTCCAAACTAAATTCCTATGCCCTGTCAAGGTTTGAATATACTTACCATTCCGTTGCCAGACTTTAACGGTTTTATCTTTACTAGCCGTGGCAATCAACTTGCCATCAGGACTGAAGGTAACACTTCTGATTTCATCCTGATGTCCATCCTTTCCTGCTAACGTGTAGAGTTCTTTGCCTTCCTTGGACCAGATTTTGACAGTTTTGTCGGAACTAGCCGTAGCAATTAGCTCACCGTCGGGACTGAAACTAACAGTGTTGACTGTATTATCATGACCTTCTAAGCGGTTGCGCTCTCTGACCCCATAAAAGGCTTTCTCTAGAGAACTCATCGCTATATCCTTAGTCTCAGAGCTGACCCCAAGTGACCTCTTCAGTTTGGTTGCTGCCTCTAACGCATCTTTTAGGGGATCGAGGGCATGATTATTGGAACCGTAAAGGGCTTCTGAGGATTTAATCAAAGCTGTGATTTCGTTGTTTCTAGCTTGAGCCCAAAATATAGCAGCAGAGAGGGTTGATATCGCTAACATGCCAACTAGAGCAATGGAGCCGGTCAGTGCTATCATCGACTTCTGTAACTGGGCTTGAGAAAGCCGATGTTGCTCTTGGGCTTCCTTAAGTTTGGCGAGTAATTCGCTATCTTGCTGCTGGCGAATCACAGAAACTAGATAATCATGAACCAGTTGATAGCGGTTAACCGGACTTTCTCGTAAGAGCACCACTAATCCTGATTCGACTAGGATATTTAAGACTAAATCTAACTGGTCTATTTTTTCTATCGCTAAATCTACTGCCAAGGCGTTTAAATCTTTTTCCAAATCCTGGCGGGTTTTAGGCGGGCGGGTGTTATTTTCTTCAGTGAGTAAATACAAGATCAATTCAGCAGCTTTTTCATTCTCGGAGCCACAATCTGCGATCACTTCTTGCAGATAACGCTGCACCAATTTTTCTTTAGGACCTTTTCTCCGATAATGAGCTAGGGTAGTAATTCCTTCAGTTTGTAGTTGAGCTCCTACTATCTGCAATTCAATGGGACGAACTTCTCCTTCACTGCTGCCTAGTTCCTGAACTAAGGTATTTACTAAAGCTTCTTCTAAATAAAATTGAGAGCGTTCGGTTAGGCTGCGAATAATAGATTTAGAATCGTCTAAGGAGAAATTACCTAAATAATAAAGAATATCTTTGTCGAGAATGTTATTGTTGATTGGATAAAAATTTTGATGGCGAATTCCCTGCAACAAAAAGTACAAATCATTTTCCCGTAATGACAAGATTACCTTGACGAAAGGAATCTGAAGACACTCCCGGAAAAAATCAAAGAAGCGTTTTCTTTCAGTAGGATTATCCGAAATCAAGAAAAACTCTTCAAACTGGTCAAAAATCAGCACCGTTAGCAAATTGCTATGTTCATTTTGTCGCAATTGCTCTAAAAGGGTAGCTGGTTGCAGGTTAGTTTGAGTTGTTGGTTGCAGGTTAGTTTGGGTGGCTGGTTGCAGGTTAGTTTGGGTTGAAGGTTGCAGGTGAGAAGACTGCTGTGAACCTTGGCCTTTCGGCCACGCTTTCGCCGTAGGCGACGCTCCGCGAACGCGAACAACCTTCAACCGGTCAACTTTCAACTGAGAAGAACCTTCACCGTTGAACACAGAAGAACTCTCAAGGTTAAACTGGTCAACTTTCAACGGAGAAGATGCTAAGGATTTCCAGACTTCCCTGACCCAATCGGTGTAAACCCTTACCAAAATTGGTACGACATCACGGGTTCCAATTACCTTAGTTTTGAGAGTGGGGACTAATCCAGCTTCTAGCAGGGAACTCTTACCTACCCCTGACTGACCATAAATCACTGTCAGTTTGTGCTGGGTGCTGCCAATACGTTCCACTAAGCGCTCTACATCGTTCTGACGTACAGAAGCAGTGATTTCCTCAGCAGCAGTTTCCTGCTCTAGGAGTAAGGTAGAAGTTTGGCGTAGATGAGGTTTGAGGCGACCAGGTCCGATAAAGGCACGGAAACCGTATTGCTGCTCAACGGAGAATCGTTCTTGTTTGACCCGAAAGGCTTCTAGATACTGCTTTTGCCGGAAATAAAGCGTCCGCAATTTTTCCAAAATGCGAATATAAAGTTGTGGGGCATCCATTGGACCGGTTTCCTTAGCCCTTTCCAGGATAGCGATCGCTTCTTCCGAGAGACCCAAATGCCCCTTCGCTTTAGCCAGAAGCAGTAGATAGGACATTTGATACTGTCCGGAGGTATTAGTTAACCGTGTTAGGAGTTCTAAAGCTTTCCTAGCTGCTTGCTGAGCGCCCATCCAACGGCAGTCTTGAAGGGCGACTGCAGCGATAAATCCATAATCTTGAGACAGTTGCAGTGAATTTCCATAGGTTCTGTGCAGTACCAGGGAGCGTTGCGCCAGACCTTGTAAGTCTTTCCAAGCTTCCAGTCGTTGTAGGGTTTCGCCAAGTTTAGTAATAAACTTGGCGATTAAATCTGGGCGTTTTGCTTGTTCAAATGTATCGATACATTTTTGAAAATACCCTCTGGCTGTGATCCAGTGGTGACGAGTTTGGGAGCGATTGAGTTCAGCCAGGTTCAGATAACACAAACCGATATGAAACAGCAGTAGAGCTTGACGTTCTACTGGTGAAGGGGTTGAGGGGTCTCTCGGCAACGTCCGGAGGGAAGTAGGTATTTGGGTAGTTCGACCCAGTCCGGAGGAGAAACTACTCTGCTGTTGGATTTCCTGTTGTTGTGTTTCCCAGCTTCTGAATTCTTGCTGCCAAAAGGCTAAGCTTTGCTGATAATACTCTAAGGCCTGATCGATCTGACCATTAGTATAAGCTTCTCGACCAAGCACAAATGGCAAACTAGCTTCTTGGGTTATGTCTAAGACATCTCCACGAGTTTGCAAATCCCTCAAAGCTGAGTCCAATTCTCGGCGATAGCTTGAACCCAAAATAGCGGTATTGGGTAGGAACTGATCCCCACCGGCATCTAAAATACAAGTAAATAAATAACTCTCTCGTTCTGCTAGAGCTTCAATTAATTGATTGGAGGAGAGGACAAAATCTGTGGTTGTTGCCCAACTCTCTAAATCCGGCACAGAGCGAATCAGCTTTTGGAGTACGTTGTCATTGACCCATAATACTAGAGGAAAGGGGCAATGCTTGCGAAACTCCTCTCGCACTTGGTTGGTAGTGATTAGTACTTGCTCCAGGTTGCTCAGGGAGTCTAAACCAAAGACCATCACGGCAGCTGGCTGTTGATCCCCTAGCTGCTCCAAGATAGTGGTGTAGAGACTCTTAACCGACTGGTTCAGATATATTTCCTGGAACTCAATAGCACAGACTTGCCGCAACTTCCGCACAATGTAATCCTGTAAAGCTTCATAGTTGCGGCGGGCTAAAATCAGGGAAAACTCCCCTTGGGACGTCTCAATCGCCCAGGCGAGTTCCTGGATTGAATTCTTGTTGTAGGCATCCGCATCTTCTACGCGGTATAAGCTAGGCATGATTTGAATCCTTCCGCTTCTGCCAAAATGGGATTAACGTCAAACCAAGACCCATCTTGGTCTCGGTACTCATAGACGAACATGCTGCGGATCAAGACTTGGTAACCTTCATCTCCAACTACCTTCTTGTGTTTAGCAACATGACACAATAATTCCCACTCATCGTCTGAGATGGGTAGGGTTAGTTCATTGCGGCGGTCTCGAATTACAGTTTCTAACATGCCTTGAGACAGAGGTAATCGTCTTTCTTTCTTGATCCAGGTACTGAGGAACCGGAGCAAATTCCGCACATGACCCCCGCTAGCGTAACACAGGCGATCTAAAGTGTCAGGGGAGTCGAACACCTCTTTTACTCTAGCAAGACGCTCTAAAGGCTCTAAATTAGGAAAGGCTCTGGCGAGTACCATTTGTCGCAGCAGTGCCATGCCCTGTTCATGGGGAGTACCATCTCGTAACCTTACCGGTACCATTGGTAACACTTTGGGATCTACTACAAAGCGCTGAGTCAAGGCACTATAGTCATTAGAAAATCGTAGGGCTAGGGGCATGGTGTAGACCACATGACAGTGTAACCCCTTTAACTGGGCTCCGCGATCGACAAATAGATATTCCGGTTGATCACGTCCCCAAGGCTTCTGGGAAGCATCCACCCGATCGAGGTTATCTACAATTACCACTAGCCCTTGTTTCCCCACTTGTTGGAGGTTTGCGATCGCAGGTTCGAGCAACTCTTGGTTAATCACTTCTAACAAGCGATTGGTTTGAGGTTCGAGATATTGCCGTAACCGACTGCGCAGATCCGGGCTATCCTTAGCCTTAGCCGTAATCTCACCAATCCCAACTGCTAGGGAAACCGCCCCCTCCGTGTCTACTCCAACCTCACCAATGCCAGGAACTCCTACCCGACCGCTTAATTCAATTTCAGTGAGCAATAGTTTAGCCGCACCTGCCAGTAATTTTTTAAAGCCTTTCGGTTCACCTAGCTTAATTTTGTCTAAGCTTTCACTGACTCGACGAGCAATAGCGAGTAAAATGTCACCAACATCTACATCTCCCATTTCCAAGTCTTGAGAAGACTCAAAATAGACCACGTGAAAGTCAGCTTCTTCCAATTCGGATTTCAACCGCAGTAATTCCGTAGATTTACCACAACCAATATGTCCAGTAAATAGCTCACAGGTCGGCTCATCCATGGAGAAGAAGGTGATATTGTCCTTCAACTCTTCAATGATCTTGCCCCCTCGCACTGAGGAAAAATCGATATAATAATTACGGTCTTCAGGCTGTTCTACCGTTAAGGTTTTGCTGGGATTACAGGCTTTATAGAATTTTTGGATGTTTACTGTCATAGGTTTCATTTTTCATTAGTCATTCGTCATATTTGGCACCAAGTTAACAATTTACCTGTTAAGGTAGGGAATCGGTAACAGGCAAAAGTCATCAGATTTTATGATTTGATAACTGATTCGATATCCCATACTATTAGTCATTAGTTACTTTTGCTTATTTTTTTTATTATGTTGTGACTAATTATGGGATTATGATTTACTTGTTATTACCCATTCCAGTTTATCAGTTACTCTAGGTATCTGCGTAGGAATTGTGAGAATTTTTGAGGACATTTTACCTACTCCCTACTCCCTACTCCCTACTCCCTACTCCCTACTCCCTACTCCCTACTCCCTACTCCCTACTCCCTACTCCCTGCTCCCTACTCCCTGA
>NZ_JAAHIG010000031.1:0-33313 GCF_010692305.1 Moorena sp. SIO4G3
TCTCTTCAAGGGGAGGATTTTCACCTCCATCCTCTACATAGTTAAAGTTTTGAAGGTTCATTCCTTCGCCATTCCTGACTCATACCCCGGAGGCGATACCCCGGCTCCTAGTCAGAACAGGCCGCACAAGTCCTGTACTTATTTATCTATCTGCCAATGCTTTGTGATTTATTAATAGTAGCAGCGACCCCCTGAGGACCTGACCCCCTCAGTACTCAGTACTACTGTCGAGATGGCATGGCAGGATTGAACTAGAGCAGAGTTACCTGATTCTGGGGGAATCAGTAACATAGCGATATAGTTGTTGATTTAAATGATTCACTAGTTGTCTTTTTATTACCACATTTTATAGTTTTTGTCAATATTATTTTAATAACTGGTATTTGATATAGCGCTATAGTTTTGCGGCTGCCAAGCGATGGAATTCTATTCAGTAGACCTAAAACTGACGAAATAATAAGGGTTTCAGCGGTTGTTTACCTGTTCGTAATCTCCGTTCCCGTAGCGTGACCTACGGTCAACCGCTTTTGGTAAACAACAAAAAATCCCCCACCGGAAGGCAGGAGATTTAAATTAATTACCTACAATTTAAATACCTAAAAAGCTAGTTTCAGCAACCATTAGCCAAATGCACCAGCTGTCGAGGCAATCAAGAATGCGGCGTAGGTAAGTATATAACCAACCGTGAAGTGGGTTAAACCAACCAGACGAGCTTGAACGATGGACAGCGCAACAGGCTTATCCTTCCAGCTAACCAAGTTAGCCAGAGGAGTACGCTCGTGTGCCCAGACCAAAGTTTCGATTAGCTCTTGCCAGTAACCACGCCACGAGATCAGGAACATGAAACCAGTTGCCCAAACTAGGTGTGCCAAGAGGAACATCCAAGCCCAGACAGACAAGTTGTTGGTTCCAAACGGGCTGTAACCATTGATCAACGGAGCAGAGTTAGCCCACAGGTAATCCCGGAACCAGCCCATGAGATAAGTAGAGTTCTCATTGAACTGAGCCACGTTACCTTGCCAGACGCACAGATGCTTCCAGTGCCAGTAGAAGGTCAACCAGCCTAAGGTGTTCAGCATCCAGAACATGGCGAGGTAGAAGGCATCCCAAGCAGAGATGTCGCAAGTACCGCCACGACCAGGACCATCACAAGGGAAGGCATAACCGAAGTCCTTCTTATCGGGCATTAGCTTGGAACCACGGGCATCCAGGGCACCCTTGACTAGAATCAGGGTGGTGGTGTGCAAACCTAAAGCGATCGCATGGTGTACCAAGAAATCGCCAGGACCAATGGTCAGGAACAGGGAGTTAGTTCCACTGTTGATGGCATCCATCCAGCCAGGTAGGTAAGCTGCACCAGCGCCAGAAGCTAAGCTATCGGAATTGGACAGCAGAGTGTCAAAGCCGTATAGCAGTTTACCGTGAGCCGCTTGGATGAACTGAGCAAATACTGGCTCAACCAGGATTTGCTTCTCGGGGGTGCCGAAAGCAACCACGACGTCGTTGTGGACATAGAGTCCTAAGGTGTGGAAACCTAAGAACAGAGTTACCCAGCTCAGGTGAGAAATCAGAGCTTCTTTGTGTTCCAGCATCCGGGCTAACACATTATTCTTATTAGCCTCTGGGTCATAATCCCGCACAAAGAAGATAGCACCATGAGCGAAGGCTCCAACCATCAGGAAACCAGCAATGTACTCATGGTGAGTAAACAGTGCTGCCATGGTGGTGTGATCCTTGGCTATGAACACATAGGACGGCAGCGCATACATATGATGGGCTACCAAANTTGGTGGTGTGATCCTTGGCTATGAACACATAGGACGGCAGCGCATACATATGATGGGCTACCAAGGAACAGACCACAGCCAAACAGGACAGAGCTAACCCTAACTGGAAGTGGAGAGAGTTGTTGATGGTGTCATATAGACCCTTGTGACCCTCACCTAAGAGGCCCCCAAAGGGAGTACCTGCCGGAGGATTGTGGGCACTATGAATCTCCTTGATGCTGTGACCAATACCCCAGTTGGTGCGGTACATATGACCGGCAATGATGAAGATCACTGCGATCGCCAAGTGGTGATGGGCGATATCGGTCAGCCACAAGGACTCAGTCTGGGGATGGAAGCCACCCAAGAAGGTCAGAATCGCTGTCCCTGCACCGTCAGAGGTACCAAAGATGTGTCCAGCGGTATCTGGGTTCTGGGCATAGACTCCCCAATTCCCGGTAAAGAAAGGTCCTAATCCAGCTGCATGGGGTTTGACACTCAGGAAGTTATCCCAGCCAACGTGCTGTCCGCGAGATGCGGGGATAGCCACGTGAATCAAGTGACCTGCCCAAGCTAAGGAGCTAACACCCAACAAACCTGCCAAGTGGTGATTCAGCCTAGATTCTGCATTCTTGAACCAGCTCAAGCTGGGGCGGAATTTAGGCTGTAAGTGCAACCAACCGGCAAACAGTAATAGGGATGACAACAATAACAAGAACATGGCACCACCATGCAGTTGGTTATTGGTTGTCATACCAATGGTGTAAAACCAGTGGTAAACACCGGAATAGGCGATGTTTACCGGGCCAGAAGCACCAGCTTGGGTGAAGGCATCAATTGCCCCTGAGCCAAATTGGGGATCCCAAATCGCGTGGGCGATGGGCTTAACAGTTTCAGGATCTTTAATCCACTCTTCAAAGTTACCTTGCCAGGCGACGTGGAACAGAGTGCCAGAAGTCCACAAGAAAATGATTGCAAGATGGCCGAAGTGAGAAGCAAAAATCTTTTGATATAGATTCTCCTCGGTCATGCCATCATGGCTTTCAAAGTCATGGGCTGTGGCAATCCCGTACCAGATTCGACGTGTTGTCGGATCTTGAGCGAGGTCCTGGCTAAATTTTGGAAATTTTGTTGCCATATGCTTTAAGGAAATTCTCCTCGCTGACCTATGAGACTTATGCAATCATGCTGCTCATTGTTTTTTCTTAATTAACCCCCTGGAACCGAAGTTCCAGGTTGCTTATGGTATCGACAGGCGAGACACAGGTTATGGTATCCCACTCAAGGTTTGGCATCGATTCCTGGTAAGCAGTTATCCCACTGAAAGGATTCGTGCTATGAAGAATGACCAGGTAACGACGATTCCTCCTAGGAGGTAGTGAGCTACCCCCACAGCCCGACCCTGAGTGATGCTCAGAGCACGAGGCTGAATCGATGGGGCTACTTTCAATTTATTATGAGCCCAAACGATGGATTCGATCAGTTCTTGCCAGTACCCACGACCACTAAATAGGAACATCAGGCTAAAGGCAAAGACGAAGTGACCAGCTAGGAACATTATGCCGTATGCCGACAGAGCTGAGCCGTAAGATGTGATTACATTTGAGGCTTGTGCCCACAAAAAGTCCCGTAACCAGCCATTGATGGTGATCGCACTTTGGGCAAAGTTGCCATTGGCAATGTGAGACACACTTCCATCCGGGAATACTGTTCCCCAGACATCAGATTGCATCTTCCAGCTGAAGTGGAAAATAACCACAGAGATGCAGTTATACATCCAGAACAAGCCTAGGAACACATGATCCCAACCGGATACCTGGCAGGTACCGCCACGACCTGGACCATCGCAGGGGAAGCGGAAGCCTAAGTTAGCTTTATCGGGGATCAGACGTGACGAACGGGCAAACAGTACCCCTTTGAGCAGAATTAGTGCAGTGACATGGATGGTGAACGCATGGATATGGTGAACCATAAAGTCCGCAGTACCCAGCTCAATCGGCATCATTGCCACTTTACCGCCTACTTCTACCATGCCTCCGCCAAAGGCATAGCTAACGGTTTCCAAAGCATTGGGAGCAGTTCCTCCCGGCGCTACGTTGTGGATGTTTTGAATCCACTGGGCAAAGATTGGCTGTAGTTGAATCGCCGTATCAGAGAACATATCCTGAGGACGACCCAAAGCCCGCATTGTATCGTTGTGAATGTAAAGACCAAAGGAATGGAAACCTAACCAGATACACACCCAGTTCAGGTGAGAGATAATTGCATCGCGGTGACGGATCACCCGGTCTAGTAGGTTGTTCACATTCTTGGCTGGGTCATAGTCCCGCACCATGAAAATAGCACCATGGGCTGCACCTCCGACAATACAGAAGGCACCAATCCACATATGGTGGGTGAATAGGCACAGCTGAGTACCATAGTCTGTGGCAAGGTACGGATACGGAGGCATCGCGTACATATGATGAGCCACAATTATGGTCAGGGAGCCTAGCATGGCTAGGTTAATCGCTAGCTGGGCATGCCAGGACGTAGTCAGGATTTCATAAAGACCTTTGTGTCCTTCACCAGTGAACGGACCCTTATGAGCCTCTAGAATTTCCTTCATGCTATGGCCAATACCGTAGGAATTACGGTACATGTGGCCAGCAATGATGAACAGGACTGCTAGAGCTAAGTGATGGTGAGCGGTATCTGACAACCACAATCCACCGGTTACTGGATTCAGACCACCATGGAAGGTGAGGAAGTCAGAGTAGACGCCCCAGTTCAGGGTGAAGAACGGGGTTATGCCCTGAGCAAAACTGGGATAAAGATCTGCCATAAAGCTCTGATCGAATAAGAACTCATGGGGCAGTGGAATCTCACTAGGAGCCACCCCAGAATCCAAGAGCTTGTTGATGGGCAAAGACACATGGATCTGGTGACCTGCCCAACCCAGGCAGCCGCAGCCCAGCAGCACGGCTAAGTGGTGGTTCATCATCGACTCCACGCTCTGGAACCATGACAGTTTCGGAGCTTTCTTGTGGTAGTGGAACCAGCCAGCAAATAGCATCAGGGCTGCCATTACCAGACCACCAATAGCTGTTGCGTACAGTTGGGTGCTATTGGTGATACCGGAAGCACGCCACAGCTGGAAGAAACCAGAGGTGATTTGGATGCCGTGGAAGCCCCCACCAACATCGCCATTCAAAATGCCTTGACCAACCACAGGCCAAACCACTTGAGCACTGGGCTTAATAGTAGTCGGATCACTCAGCCATGCCTCGTAGTTGGAAAAACGAGCACCATGGAAGTACATGCCGCTCAACCAAACAAAGACAACGGCTAGGTGACCGAAGTGTGCACTAAAAATTTTGCGAGAAACGTCTTCTAAGTCACTGGTATGACTATCGAAATCATGAGCGTTAGCGTGAAGGTTCCAAATCCAAGTGGTGGTTTTGGGACCTCTCGCTAGGGTTCGATCAAAATGACCTGGCTTACCCCACTTCTCAAAGGAAGTTGGTACCGGGTCTTTATCGACCTCGAGTGGCATGAGGAATCTCCTCTCTAGACAAGGAACGACTAATACCCCTAGGGGAGTTTTATTTTTATGGATAAGAAAGCATTTTTTTAATCACTGCTTTCTAACGGAAGCAAGGACCTGTTCTGAATTTACGTCAAAACGGATACCTCCCTTAGAAGATAATAGGTCTTGCTTCAGGCGCTTTTTGAATTCAGTTAAAAATAGTTAACAATTTTTTGGATAATCGTTAACTATTTTCAATTAGCAGTATCAATAGGTATACCACTGTTTGTGTCTAAGCCGCCATCACAACAAATCAAAAGTAACTATAGGAAAAATCAATGATAATTTCTTCAAAATGTTACAAAACGTAAAGAAATGCTAAATATTTTAAAAAAAAGTCTCCTCAATCTATAAAGAGGACCCTCAAAGGTTAAACGTCTAGGGATATGGTTAATAGAGAAGCGGAATATTTATAAAAAAGCGGAAGACTTGAAACAGGGGTGCGACCCCGGGCAGATCCCCTAACCAAGGGAAGGGGCACCAAGAGGGAAAAAGTGAGAACACACTTGATCATCCTGCCAATAGGCAACCCCAACGCTCATAGACCAACACCATTAGACAAGCAGCAAGACTAGAGGTCAACCTGTAAGTTAAGATTAAAGGCTGGTGATCAAAGGAGATGGCTTGTTGGGTAGGAACAGCCAGATAATCATGGTGAAAAGACTTTTTTTCTTCCTAATCACAACGATTTTAGTTTGGGGTCTGGTGGCCTGTGGAAGCGATCGCATCAAGACATCGAAGCGGTTTGGCATCGATGCCAGCTCCCAAACCAATCAAGTTAATCAGTTATCAGAAGTAGGGCCACCCCTAGCTATTCAAGAACTTAGCCAGAGCCTAGAGGCTTACCAGCCTCAAGTCATCATTGTCAGACCTGGTGATGACATGGTGCTTGAAGATACAACAGTATCAGTGAAATTTCAGGTTCAGGACTTGCCAATTTTCCAAGATCCCGATCTAGGCATAGGTCCTCATCTGAACGTCATCCTGGACAACCAACCTTTCCAAGCCATCTATGACCTAGACCAACCTCTAATCCTAGAGGATTTATCCCCTGGCACCCATACCTTGCGGGCATTTGCCTCTCGCCCCTGGGATGAGAGCTTTAAAAATAAAGGTGCCTATGCCCAGACCACATTTCATATCTTTACTAAAACTGACGACAACAACCCAGATCCAGCCCTGCCACTCCTAACTTACAGCGTTCCAAAAGGAGACTACGGAGCAGAGCCGATTCTACTGGACTTCTATTTGACGAATACGCCCTTGAGTAATACCCCTGTCCAGCTAGTGGATCAAGACAATCTCAATGATGATAGTGTTGATTGGCATATTCGGGTTACTGTGAACGGTAAAAGTTTCCTACTCGAGCGTTGGGAATCGATTTATCTGACAGGGTTTAAAGAGGGCAAAAACTGGGTAGAGTTAGAGTTTCTCGATGAACAGGGCAACCCAGTCAAGAATGTTTTCAACAACACAGTAGAGGTGATTAACTACCAGCCTAATGGTGAAGACACCCTTTCCCAGCTAGTACTGGGTCAACTCTCGGCTGAGGAAGCTGGTGGTATTGTAGACCCCAACTATCAGCCACCGCCAACCCCAATACCTGTACCAGAAGAGACACCAGCTCCGAGTCCATCACTGACTACTTCGCCTACAGTAGAGCCAACACCAATACCGTCGGTTGTTCCTATAGTTGAAGAACCTCTCACCTCTGAACCGACTTCCCTAGAACAAGAAACTACAGAAGAAGACACTACATCACCAGGAGAATTAGCCCCTACTGAAACAGAGCAAATACCAGAACTAGAGGAATCTGTAACACCCAGTGAACTGCCAATAATTCTGGAGGAAGCAACCCCTGAGGTTGAGCCCAACCTACCTGAGCTGGAAACAACCTTGGAAACAGAAGAGCTGGTTCCTGCTAGTGAAACCCCAGCACCAGTTGAGGAAGCAACTACTGCAGCTCAATCAGTAAGCCCTCTACCTGAACCGTCAGAAAAGCCAAAATTAAACATCTGGAGTCGCTTTGGCAGTTTCTTCGGACGTTCCGCTGTCACCTCTAGCCCCTCACCTGAACCGCTAGAGGAACTGGACATTACATCAGAGGAACCTGTGGTAGCTCCGAGGGAATCTGAGTCCACTACTGTTGTTGATGAGATATCGGAAGAAGCGGTAGTAGAGACCGGGGAGTCTGAATCCACTACTGTGGTCGAAGATAGTTCTGAACAACCGGCGGTAGCACCAAGTGAATCTGAGTCCACTACTGTTGTTGATGAGATATTGGAAGAAGCGGTAGTAGAGACCGGGGAGTCTGAGTCCACTAATGTGGTCGAAGAGATACAGGAAGAACCGCCAGTAGAGACCGGGGAGTCTGAGTCCACTAATGTGGTCGAAGAGATATCGGAACAACCGGCAGTAGAGACCGGGGAGTCTGAATCCACTAATGTGGTCGAAGATAGTTCTGAAAAAGCGATAGTGGCTCCCAGTGAATTGGAGCTGAGCTGATGATGATACTCAGCATCTAATCCGGCAGTTTGATCGATCTGAGTGCCGGTAGGTTAATCCCATGGAACCGGTTGATCAGTAACTCAAGGAATGGTGGGAGTGGCCACACTTGAGTGCGATCGCACAGTGATAACAGGCAGTTAGCCCATGGTTCGATCAACTGTTTGAGCATCGGCCAGCAATCCCTAACCCAGTGGGGATTTCTGGCCGATGCTCAATGTGCAGCTGGCGCTGGCTCCCCTGTTCCCTTCCTGCATCAATTTCAATACTGAAATCGATTGTTATGACTTCCTTTATTAAGTTTTTTTTGTACTGGTGCAAGCTCTCAGTATAACTCCCCAAACTTTTACCGATAACGAGCCAACAACGATTCCCTATCTGCTAGTTGAGTTATTAGCTGTCCGGTAAAATTCATCCCACGTCTCAATCCGCAAGGATGAGCGTGGGATGAATTTTACACAGAGTCTTTCGGGGTAGGGAAACGAGCTATCAAGCTTCTAAGCAACTCAGAACAGGTCATTTCCCTGCGATCAGCCTCTTGTTTGAGTTGCTTTTTCTCGAAGTTGGTCAATCTAATCATTAAATTTTTATCTTTCATTTTGCCTT
This sequence comes from Moorena sp. SIO4G3, assembly GCF_010692305.1. Classification (NCBI taxonomy): domain Bacteria; kingdom Bacillati; phylum Cyanobacteriota; class Cyanophyceae; order Coleofasciculales; family Coleofasciculaceae; genus Moorena; species Moorena sp. SIO4G3. Next base: position 8,446 of record NZ_JAAHIG010000031.1, read on the forward strand.
GACACCTGTAAATACGCCTGTTATTATGATGATAGGTCGAGAAACAGGAAATAGCAACAATGATATCAGCATACCAGTACCGACTAAGACTGACCAAGTCACAAGAGGCACAGATAGAAAGATGGCTTGATATGTTGCGCCATCAATATAACTATTTACTTGCTGACAGATTCAACTGGTATGAGCAAAATCGTTGTTCTATTAACTCCTGCCCTTTGGTATGCCACTTACCAGGACTAAGAGACAATCCTGATTATTTTTCTCAAAAAAAGACTTTACCTCAGCTGAAGAAAGATAGACCTTGGTACAGTGAAGTACAGTCCCAGGTTTTACAGGATTGTGTAAAAAGAGTAGATTTAGCCTTTAAGCGGTTTCTCAAAGGTGACAGTAATGGAAAGAAGAGCGGAAGGCCAAGATTCAAAGGAAAGAACAGGTACCGATCCTTTACTTTTCCTTCTCTTTCTAAGACTCCTATAAATGGGAATATCTTGACGCTGCCAAAGTTTGGAAAAGTCAAGATGATTTACCATCGACCTATTCCTGAAGGCTTCAGAATCAAAACAGCCACCATAACCCGAAAAGCTGATGGTTACTACGTTAGTGCGGCTCGTTCCTAATAGGAGCCTCCAGAAAATGGAGAGGTATGATTAGGGGGATTCGCGGGATATAATCCCAAAATCCTAACTGTTGCATGGATGTGGGTGAAGACCCCACCCTTTAGGAGATNATGATCGAATTTAGTGCTAAAGCAGTACAAATTACACAACCTGTGGATACTTGGATTCGTAGGGCTGGAGAGCGTTGCCTAGAATTAGGATTAAATGATATCGGTAGCACCCTTATTAAACATGCTGAACATGAAGCTGGACATCATCTAATGCTGATTGAAGATACAAAACATCTAGTTGATTACTGGAACCAACATTCACCGACAAAACTTAAGGTAGATGAATTGATTAAATCCCAGCCAACTTCTGCTATGGTTAACTATATAGAGCTACATGAAACAACAATTAAGAGCTCAACACCTTTTGCTCAGATTGCGATTGAGCTTGAAATTGAAGGTATGTCAGTAAGTTTTGGAGCTAAATTACTTGAGCACTGTAGGCGAGTTTTACCTATGGAATGTTTAATCGGCACGAGTTTTATTCAAGAGCATGTAGAGCTTGATGTTGGACATACAGCACTAAATAAAAAAATGCTTGGACAAATTCTTGAGTTACATCCAGAATCTGTTAATTGCTTAGTTCAAGCAGGTACTAAAGCGATTGAGTATTACGTAGACTTTTTTACAGAATGTTTAACTACTGCTCAAGAGTTGACTGAACAAATTAGAACTTAAAGGGTTTTATCCATCTTGACAAGATAAGCAGATTGGTATAATACCTGATTTAACCTGACTTTTTCCCGTAAACATTACCTGATTAGCGATTCTGAAGCATCCAAATACCTGATTTTTCCCTATGGTCAGTGTTTGATATACAAGTGACAATGATGGAGTAAGTAATGGCATTGCATCCAAGCTTTGCTTAAATCCCATCTTGGAAAACTTGCCGCAATCAAACCAAAAAAGGAGTAATACCATAATGAAACGTAACACAAAAACTAACAACAAACCAACCCATAAGCTACCTAAAAATGACTGGCAATTAGAGAAAATTCCTGAGAATTTATTAGCAACTATCAGCGGTGGTTTACGGAATTATGCTAGTGTGGAAGAATGTATAATTTGGGAGATTGAGGAGGGCGGAGTACGCTAACAAATCAAGTGCGATCGCCTCCAAAGTAACCTTAAGAATTGCTGATGCGATCGCACTTTTAAAAAACGCAACAATCAAACAAAAAAGGAGTAACTACATAATGAAATGCAACACAAAAACTAACAACAAATCAAATTATCAGTTATCCAAGAATGAGTTGCCAGTAGAGAAAATTTATGAGCATTTATTAGCCAATATTAATGGTAGTGGTTCTATTGTGAGCAAAATTGATGTAGTCTTGATGAAACTTGAAGGTATGGAGCGATGATTAAGAATTCAAAATCCCCTCACACCAATCAAGACTGAACACAGCTTGATAAATAGGGTTATAAACTTTGAGTTTTCCCTGCTCTTGCTTCACTAAACCAGTTAATAGTAAATCCTGATGTTCATTACTAGCATCAGCAATAACCTCTCCTTGCTCCAAGAGCTGCTGATATAGTTGCAATAACTGTGTTGACTCAGACGAGCTTTTCAACAAGCGATCGCTGATAGTTTTGAAATGTTGTGGATCGTCATTAAATTCCCAATTATCGATAATGGTTTCTTGGATAAAATTATCAACCCATTGAGTTTCTTGACCGGCAACAATAGTATCTTGGTAAGCCACAATTAAATTACAAATTTTCTGGGTCAAGAAGGGTTGCCCTCCAGTCCAAAACAGCACTTGTTTGATAATTGCTTGAGGATTACTAAATTGCTCAGCTAATCCTTGAATTAATGGTTTGACTTCATGAAGTTTAAAACTCTCTAAGGCGATAGCCCGACCAATATTAAAAGGTGTACAATTTTTATCTTGAACCAAACTAGAAGGACTAGCAACTCCTAATAACACAAAAGATAGACGTTGATCTTCTGGATTATCGCTGCGGAGGTTGTAACAAGCACGAATCGCAGCAAAGAATTCATCTAGATTAAACTTCAAGCCCAAAGTTCTATCGATTTCGTCAATAAAAATGACGATTTTTCCTCTAATTGTTCGCAGTAATATTTGTTTGATAAATTCCGAAAATTTTTGTACAGGAGATAATAAATATAAACTGCGCCACCAGCTACGAAACTTAAATTGACTGCCTAATTTAAAACTACTAACCAAGTTATAAATTACCCCGGCATACCACTGTTCCATAGTAACATTACTGCCAATACTGGTTAAATCAATGGCTGCGCAAACAGTTCCTTCTATTTGCAACTTATTCATAATCCTAACCCGTAAACTAGATTTACCCATTTGGCGAGAATTTAGTACGTAACAATAATGCCCTTGTTTTAAACTTTGATATAAGTCAATATCTGCTTGTCTAACAACATAAGTGGGAGAATTAATAGTTAAGCAACCCCCCACTTGATATGCAAAAACGTTTTCTTGTTCTTGTTGACGGAGTAAAGCGTTTTCAATGGAAATAGCTGCTTGGGAAGAAATTAATTTTAAGACTTCTAACCTATCAGCAGTAAAGACATTTACAGCTAAATTATTTTCCAGATAAAGAATAGCAATAATTCTGCCTTGATTCAAAATTGGTAAACAGAGAACCGATTTAATTTGGTTGCTAGCAATATAGTGATCAGGCATAAATAAGCTAGCATCACTAGCATTATTCAAAACTAGATTTTCTTGAGTTCGATAAACATAGTTAATAACCGTCTGCGACAAATCATGACAATCTTCTAATCTATCAGCCTGTAAGGTAATAATTGATTCGGTTGTTCCAGACGCTTGAATAATCAAATTATCTGATTGAACTAAAATCAAAAAACCTTTTTCTGCCCCGGCATTCTCTAAAACAAACTTAATTAGTGTTTCGAGCAGTTGGCTAAAATCGGTGATTTGGGAAAGAGCCTGGGAAGTTTTGATGAGGGTAGCTAAATCGAGAGTTTCCGATTGAGTTTCTGAGGAAGTGGTAGTAGTGGGATTGGGATTTGATGGTTCTACAATTGTGGCGAGTAATTCTGGATACTTATCATCCAAATGTTTGACCTTAGCCTTTGCTCCCCACTGGAGGTAACAATAACGAGCTTGTTTCAGATAGACAGAGGCGACTAACTCATTTTCCCTGCCTAAATAAAACTTTGCTGCCAATTCATAAGCTAAGGCTTCTTCGTGAATAAATTCATTTTCATGGGCTAATTTTATCGCACGGTCATATAAGTTTATGGCTTCAGAATGATTTCCAAGAACTCGGTATTTCTCAGCTTGGACAAGCAGATATTTATGTTGATAATTCATGGGGGCATAATGTGCCCATTGTTGTTGCAGTTTTGTTTGGTTTTTTTCAACTCGCTCCCATAACTCTGATGTTTCGGCTGATGAAGAACTTAAAATGGCTAGAGTGGTCAAAGAATCATAAAAATAAAATGCTGGTTCAACTACTGTTCCCACACCAGCGCTTAAATATCGCCCGACCTCAATTGCATGATTTTGAGCTGATTCAATTTCCTCAAACAAGTAGCATAGCATCAGCTTATATCCATAGAATATAAATAACATAGAAGAGTCATTAGCTGAAATTATTTCAGGCAAAAATTCTGATTCTTTGAGAGCTTCGCCAGATAAAATAGTTGGATTTTCCGTGACTCCCAGCAAGTTGAGAATCGGTTGGCAAGAAATTTGACAGTGATTTACTGTGTTTAATTGATTAAACTGCTCTAATTTAATACAGTAGCTACGAGTCTCCTGCTCTAAACTAGTAAGAGGCTGACCACACCAAAAAGAATTAAGACAAAAACTGCTGGCGTTATATCCCAACACTTCTAGGCTTCCCACTTCTAGGGCAGTTCTATACCCTTCTTGCAAGAGTGGTAACGTTTTCTTCAGGTGAGATTTCTGATGTGCAATAATAGTAGCTATAGTAACGATTACTTCTGATTTAGCAGCTTTTGCATCCAGTTTAGAAACAAGCTGGAGTCCCAAAAGAGCAAATTTTTCTCCTTTACTCACATCTTGTAAAAAAGTAGAAACAACTGTTCCATAGGAAGCATAAGCAAAGATTGAAGCTGAGATATTACCATATTGAATGGATAACTTGACTATTAAAGCGTTCACTAATGGAAACAAAAGAGAACCTACGTTGTGAGTAGCTGGTATGATGCTGTTGGCAATCTGGACAATGGCGATTTTTTCAGGATCTGTCATGATTGGCAGGTTAACCAAGTCTTCAATTTCCCTATCACCAATCAATTTGCTAATCTCGGAAGTTGCTTGTTGAACATCATCTTGTGTAGGTTGTTCAGGAAATATGATACCGAACTGTTGTAATATTTCTTGGGCAATAGCAATAGATTCAGTCAGTTGATTTTGAGAGACTTTGGTTTGAATTATAGTACGATAAACATCAACCCGATCCCATAAAGATTCTGCTTGTTCTAGAACCGTTTCAATAAACTGTTCCATCACTTCAAAATTACCGCATAGTGAAGCTAATTCAGCCCCTAAGTTATGGAATTCAATGCTAATTTCATATTGTCGTTGCCAAGCATTTTCTCCCAGCCAAGACAGTCCAATGTGGGCATATTCTAAACCTGATTCATAAGCAGCAGCACTCCTAGCTTTGCGACAAGCGATGAGATTAAGTTGGGCGCATTCATCCCTTTCCGATTGGTTAGTAATTAACTCCCTAGCTTTATTAAATTGATTAACCAGGTCAAAAATGCTCTCTTCTTGTTCTGCTTCAGTCGTGTTTTGTAGTAATAATTTACCTATTTGTAAATGCTTGGCCGATTTATCTGCTTCGGCGATTAAAGAATAAGCTGCTTGTTGAATTCTGTCATGGACAAATTTATAGGCAACTTGTTTGGTTACTTGAGAATAATCTTCCTTAATCACATCTAACTCGATGGATTTATATTGCTCGCTTAGGGGCAAGATTAATCCTTGGGAGATTGCCTCATGCAAAGACAAGGCTACTTCTTGGGGTGATGTTTCCGCAACAATTGCCAAAGTTGCAATATCAAACTTATTGCCAATACAAGAGCTTAGTTTTAGTGTTTCTTGAGTTAGATCGGGCAGTTTTTTGATTTTTTGCGCCATTAGTTCCACAACATTGTCAGTGATTTGTTGTGCTTTAATTTGTGTTAAATCCCATTGCCAAGTAAAAAATATTGAATCAAATACTAATAATATATCATCATATAGTGATTTAAAAAATTCCCGCAAAAAGAAGGGATTACCATTAGTTTTTAGTTGTAACAACTCCGCTAAGGGTTTAACGGTTTCTTTGGTACTGTGAAGAGTATCGGCTACTAATTGATTAATATCTGCTAAATCTAAAGATTTCAGGACTATTTCATTAACAATATTGCTGGCCTCTTTAATACTTTTAATAGTTAAAATTAAAGGATGAACTGCACTAACTTCGTTATCTCGATAAGCTCCAATTAATAATAAACTATTAACATCTGGAGTATTGACCAGCAGTTCCATTAATTTGAGACTAGCCAAATCTGCCCACTGTAAATCATCGAGAAACAAGACTAAAGGATGTTCTGGTTGAGTAAAAACTTGAATAAAGTTTTGAAAAACTAAATTAAAGCGATTTTGTGCTTCTTGTCCTGCTAAATCTGGGATAGCTGGCTGTTTACCAATAATTAGTTCCAACTCCGGAATCACATCCACAATTACTTGACCATTAACTCCTAAAGCTGCTTCAAGTTTATCTCGCCATTGTTTTAGTTGTGCTTCGCTTTCAGTCAATAGTTGCTTGATGAGTTCTTTTAAGGATTGAATTACTGCGTAATAAGGAATATTGCGTTGATATTGGTCAAATTTTCCCGAAACAAAATAACCTTTTTTTTCGGTAATTGGTTTATAAACTTCTTTGACTAGCGCTGATTTTCCTATTCCCGAATAACCGGATACTAAAAATAATTCTGTTTTCGTTGTTTGTGATGATGAAGAAATTCGATTAAATGAAGCGATTAAATTCTCAATTTCTTTTTCTCTACCATATAGTTTTTGGGGAATTTGAAATTGGTGAGCCATGTCTTGAGTAGCTAAAGGAAAACTTTCAATTCCCCCTGTGCTTTCTAATTGCTGTAAACACTCTTCTAAATCTGCTTTGATTCCCCAAGCACTTTGATATCTTTCCTCTGCTGTTTTCGCCATCAACTTCATCACAATATCTGAAATCATCTGTGGTAAGGGCGAATCATGATTTTCCACTACAATGTTATTGGGTGGTAAAGTTTGTTTGGCGAGGTGACAATAAATTAACTCTAGTGAATCTTTAGTTTCAAAAGGAAGTTTTCCAGTGAGTAATTCGTATAAACTAACTCCCAAAGAATAAAAATCGCTGCGGTAATCTACACAACGATTCATTCTGCCTGTTTGCTCTGGGGAGATATAAGCCAGAGTTCCTTCTAATAACTCAGGATTTTTTAGAGTTGGGTTTTCTTGACTTAAGCGGGTAGAAATGCCAAAATCAATGATTTTTAATTGCTTTGTATCAGGATTGTAAACAATATTTGCCGGATTTATATCTTTGTGAATAATCTTAGCATTATGTAGATTTCCCAAAGCATCACAAATTGCGATCGCTATTTGTAAAAATTCTTTAAGAGTGAATTGATTTTCTTGATAAAGTCTTTTCAGGGATTTGGCTCCAAAATCCTCGAAAATAATTACCAAAGTGTTTTGGTACGCTTCTAAGTCCAAAGCCTTGATTACACCTACTAAATCAAGATTATGGGTTATTTGATATTCCTGTTTATAGCGAGTTAGTTGGGTGGGGGTGGGATAATCTTGTCGTAGAACCTTAATAACTATCGGTAGATTGTCCGATTCTCGAGATCCCCGATAAACTAAGGAATTTGTACTTTGATGGATTTGTGTTGATATTTGGTAACCAGGGAGAGAAATCATGAAGGTGATCAGTTACAAGCTGGATTGATTTTAGCTAAATCTATGTAACATCAGATTTTAATATGCGGGCCAGGGTAAGCGCAAGCATAACGAACTCATAATATTTTGTAAATCATCCAAATAAAAATTGCTATATATAGCGTTTATCATACCTATGAGGTACACTCTTGATTGGCGCTTATTGCCTTAAGACCTACTTACTTCTGCCTTCTGCCTTCTGCCTTAAAAAGATCAGCAATGTCGCTCATGACTCTGAGAATTGCTATATTCCAAACCTGATTTAACCTGACTTTTTACTATAAATTCTTCTCCGCCAGATTTTTATCAGGTGTTGAAATACCTGATTTTTTCCCGTGGTCATGATTTTTATGGACACGTAAAAATACGAATATGCGATTGAATCGCACACAAACAAAACCTAAAAAATCTAAGGAGAAAAAAATGGCTAAGATCACAGGCAATAATGCCAATAACTTTTTGATGGGAACCCAGTCCGCCGATTTCATCCTGAGTTTTGGAGGAAACGACACTATCCTAGGTCAAGGAGGAAACGATATCATCACTGGTGGATCCGGAAACGACAAGCTGCTTGGTGATGTTGGTGATGATACCATCCTTGGCGGTGGAAACAACGACAGTCTGTTTGGTGGCCAAGGCAATGATAAATTGTTTGGCGGTACCGGAAACGATATTTTGGATGGCTTTGGTATCAACATTACTAGTGATCAGGTCGATGAAGCCACTGGTGGGAATGGAGCAGATGTCTTTGTTTTAGGCAAAGCAGGGTTTGGAGCTTACTATGGGGGAAGCGGTGTCCAATACATGAATATTAAGGATTTCAATCGCTTAGAGGGTGACAAGATCCAAATTTCAGGGGGGATCGGCGAATATACGCTGAATACAAACTTCCCAAATGGAACCGGCATTCTGAAAAACAATAATCTGATTGCGGTTGTCAATGATGTGACCGATCTGACTGCGGCAGACTTTATCTCAGTCTAAGCACTAATTTTGTGAGTGTTTGGGCTGGATAGGAAGATCACAGCTCTATAGAGGGTAGATTGCCTAAGGGAAACCATACCTGCTATCTACTCTTGGCGCGATCATATCTCGGAAAAATCACAAAAGTTAACCTCAAAAAAGAAGCGATTCAATGATGAAAGGTAACCCAAATTTTTCCGACCAATTAATCACTTATCAAGGTAACCAAAAATGCCACAACAAATTATCTATGCACTTCAGTTCTCTGGGCAAGCTATCCCCCAGAACGATCAAGGAACAGTTCTCAAAGCTACAACCCACGCACCCAGTTCCAGCATCACATCTGTCGTTAAGCAAGGTGTTGATGCACAGATCCAGACTGTGGAAGGAGGTGTTGCACAATTCTCTTCCACAGTGGAGTTTCTAACTGACAACACTTTCACAGAGAGTGGAACGATTACCTTCGGTCAGGGAAATAGCCTCAGATTTGGAACAGTGGGTCAGGGAGCTATTGGCCCTAGCCCAGAGGAAGGGGTGAGTCATGGAGTCGTGAGTTGGCGTCTTATCAAGGGAACTGGTGTGTTTGAAAACGCTAGGGGCTTTATTACTTCTAACTTTACCGTCGGTGCAGAGGGAGAAGTTACTGACAACCAGTTTGGTGTCATCTACTTGATGTGACCCTAAACCCTTGATGAACTAAACAATCAAATTCAATTTGGAGAACAATAAAATGCCAGATATTTTTGGTAATAGCAATCCTAATGTGCTACCTGGCACAAACAACAGCGACAGAATCTTTGGTTTGGGTGATGATGATCAACTGCGTGGTGGAAATGGAAATGATCGGCTGTTTGGCGATCGCAATCTACCAAACCAACCACCTCAAAATATTATCCCCGGAAATGACACCCTTTGGGGAGGTGGCGGCACTGACGAACTGTTTGGCGATGCTGGTAATGACTTCCTAGATGGTGGCAATCACGATGACTTTCTTGAGGGTGGCATAGGTAATGATACTCTGCTTGGGGGTGATGGCAATGATATTCTCGTTGGCGCTAATCCCTTGGCAATAACACCCGGTTCGAAAGAAATTGACTCCCTAACTGGTGGTTCTGGAGGAGATCGATTTGTGCTTGGTGATACTAATCAAGCTTACTATGACGATCTAGGCGAGAGTGATTTTGCTATCATCACAGATTTGAATCTCTTTGAGGATAGTATTCAACTCAACGGAAATCCTGCTGGCTATGAGTTGCAAGAAACCCTTGTCACCCTTAATTCTGGGGATGTGGTTCAGGGACTAGGAATTTACGCTATCCAGGAAAGTTCCGGTTCAAATGATTTGATTGGTTTGATAGAAAACTCCCCCATAGGTCTCGATTTGAAGGATTCTGTATTTGAATTCGTTTAGTTTCTATTGAACCAAACTTGATAGAGTGCGGTCTGAACTTCACTCAGATCGCCTCTTGAACCACAACAGAAATCGATGTTGCCAGAATTTAAATTCTAGGTTCGCTGTAAATCATATCATCAAGGACTACAAAGTCAGAATTATCAATTTTTTCTATAAGACTGTGTCTATCTCCATTAGCTTTGATCGCATTTTCTGAACCACCATGAATATTAGCTAGTAAATTAGCAGGCATTTTATGTAAAAGCCAGGGTAAAGGCATCTTCCCTCTTCTATACAACCCGATGTATTGTACTCAAGTACAAACCGTTATAATTGATTCAGGCGGTTTCGGTAAATCCCTGTCCGACATTCATCTCGCCATTGATCAGGCAGCATTCCATCGGAGCATCCTGTCGGCGGAATGCTAAAACAAGCACTACTCCCATCACTCCTCTAAACAAAATCTAATGTCTGGTAACTCACCCCCACTCATTCAAACCCTGACCCCAGAGCGTTGGGCAGGGTGGAGCATGGACTTTATCGGGGCAGGCTATATCGCTTTATTTGTCAAAAATGGTCGGTGTGTGCGGGTATGGAAGCCAGGGCGTCATGTCAGCTTCGCCCTACCCTGGCTAGAAAAATGTGAACTGCTCTTAGTAGACAGCAAACTCCGGCACTTGCCCATTACCTCTCAAGGAGACTTTCTATCCCGCGATCAGTATCTTGTCAATGTCTCTTTGAATGTAATGTATCAAGTCGTAGATGCCAAACGAGTTGCCCTAGAAATATCTGACCCCATTGCTGCCCTAACTAGTGCCGTTAAAGATAGTTTAGGAGTAGCAATTAGTCATCTAAGGATGGAACAGTTAACCAATCAGGGACGGGTAGACGTCCGACAATACATTCTCGACCATGTTGACGTTTACTATACCGTAGGCTTTTCCATCGAAGATGTGCGAGTCAGTGACATCAGCTTTCCTAACACACGGGGGATAATTCGTCAAGTCGAAGGGATGAGTGCTCGACAGGAAGCAGAACATGAAGCCGTCCTAAAAATGCAGATTGCTAATGCTGGTCGCCCAGAAATCTCCCCACCACCAATCCAGCAAGTCAATATCCTCCCTGGTGGAGAAGCTAACTCTAAACACTCCATTGTCAATCAGGAAATACCTAGGGCTACAATTCCAGACGAATCAGCCGCCACACCCAGTCTGCCCATTCGCGATCAACCAGTACTTGCCCCAACCGTACTTTTTTCCAATCCTACCCCAGCAAGCAAGGGGCGTTTAGTAAACCGTTCATCCGGTGCCATCATTGTTTTGTCTGCTAATCCTTTCACTATTGGTAGAGAACCCACGAACACCCTAGTGTTAGAAGATGCGATGTGTTCTCGCAACCATGCCCAAATTCTGCAAATTCCAGAGCCTCAGGACAAAGTGCGCTATCAAATCATTGATGTAGGTAGTTCCAATGGTACTTTTGTAGACCAACAGCGGCTTACCTCCCATCAACCCTTTTGGCTCAGTGCAGGAAATGTGATCCAGATTGGTAATCAGGAATGGACTTTCCAGTTACCTTGAGCAGTTGATCCGCATCTAATACTCTACGAGGCAGCATTACCGTAAAGGTAGTGCCAACACTGACATCACTGTTTAGACTAATTGTCCCGCCATGGATATCGACACATTTTTTGACAATAGCTAACCCCAGTCCACTACCAGAAATATTTTCTACATTCGAGCCTCGATGAAAAGCATTAAACAGATTATGTTGGTCTTTCCTCGGAATGCCAATCCCGTCATCACTCACCTCAAAAATAACTTGGTTATTTTGACAGGCAAACTTAATCAAAACCTTACCTCCATTAGGGGAATACTTGATGGCATTGTCAATCAGATGGGTAAGGATTTGCAGTAGCAGCTTAGAATCAAATAACGGTCGCCCACACTGTTGATCAATTTTTAAAATCAGGCGATGTTGCTCACCATAGTGCTGTTGCATGTCATCCACTAGATCACGCACAAATACTCCTAAATCCAAAGGAGTAGGCTGAAACTCCAGTTGTTCAAATTCTGCCTTATTCAGGAACATCACATTACCCATTAAGTCCGTTATCCGTTGAACAGCTTCTCGGATCCGTTGAAAATGTTGGCTTTGCTTAGATTTATCCCATCTATCGCAGTAGGCTTCCAGCAGTTCAGAACTGGAGAGAATGCTGGTCAAGGGCGTGCGGTACTCATGGGAAATGGCTATGATCATCCGAGATTTAAGATGATTGAATTCTTGTTCTTCGGCTAGAGCTTTGCGTAGCTGAGCTTCTAATTCTCGCAGTTGCTGGTTTGCCTGTTGTAGATCAGCAGTGCGTTCCGCTACCCGTTCCTCTAAGTACAGATTTTGGTCTTCTAGTTGTTTGGTCAGGAAATGCAGTTGTAAATGCACCTTGAGACGGGCTAACACTTCTTCAGTCTGAAACGGCTTGGTGATGTAATCTACAGCCCCCAGGGACAAACCTTTTATTTTATCAACCGTATCATTAAGAGCAGTCATAAAAATCACTGGTATTTCATTAGTTGCGGGATTAGATTTCAGTCGGCGGCAGGTTTCAAAACCATCCATTCCCGGCATCATTACATCTAACAAAATCAGATCTGGTCTTGCATATTCGCTCTGATCGATAGCCGTTTCACCATCAGTTGCTACCAAGATTTCCCATCCCGAATTTGCGATCGCTTCTGACAACACTTTCAGATTCGTGGGATTGTCATCAACGATCAAGATAGTGGCTTGCTCAACTTTATTGATAGTCATGGATTTCCCCCCTGAACGATTTGATAAATTCCCGAATTTGCTTAACCTGAAAGCTAGTTGCTAATTGCCTTAATTCATTGGCAAAAGGACTAAATTTTTTATCGATCTGTTCCAGTTCAACCACTGTTTTCTCTATGCCATGGATATTGCCTCTTTTTGCCAATTCAAATAGCTTTTCAATCACCTCAGCTGGTGGAGCTAAAATTTCATCTGTCTCCAGGGGGAAATTTTCTGTATTTATACTTTCTAGGTGATTATTGGCTTCATAAACCCAATCAATTTTTAAAAATTTTTGTAACTGATTAAAAAGATAATCCATATTAATTGGCTTAGATAAAAATGCATCAGCTCCAGCCTTTATACTATTTTCTATGTCAGTTTCAAAGGCACTAGCAGATACAACCATAATCACTACATTTGGCAGTTGCTGTGATTTTCTAATAGCACCGATCATTTCCAATCCATCCATAATTGGCATCACCATGTCTGTCAAAATTAAATCGGGCTTAATTTCTGTTGCTTGCTGATAACCTTCTTGACCATTACTTGCTTCAAAGCAACGAAATCCAATCGACTCTAGTAGGTTAATAAGTAACGAGCGATTGTTGAGATGATCATCCACTATTAAGGTGGTTGGAGGTTTACCTTTAATGCCAACAATATTGCGGCTGTCTACGACTGTTTCTTGCTCCAGGGATTCCGTAGCAATTGCTAGTTCCAAATCTAGCCAAAACTTACTTCCCTCACCTAAGGTACTCTCCACTTTTATTTCACTCCCCATTAGGGAGATAAGTTTCATACTAATTGCTAATCCCAAGCCAGTACCTTCTGACTGTTTTTTAGTATCTCCTACCTGCTCAAACGGCAAAAAAATCTTTTTTAATTGTTCTGGAGTCATTCCTACACCAGTATCTTCAATTTGAAACCTGATTGTGTGGGAACGGTCACCATTCAACGGTGAAACAATTAAACGTACTTGAAAGGTTACACTTCCAGTATCGGTAAATTTAATCGCATTACCCAGTAAATTAATTAAAACTTGCCGCAGGCGTTTTTCATCCCCATAAATTGCCACTGGAAGCTGAGGATCGGCATGGTAAATAAACGATATACTTTTTTCTTGGGCACGAATCCGACAAATTTCTACCACGCCCATCAAGAAGGAAGCAAAATGAATATCACTTTTGTGCAGCTCTAGTTTCCGAGCTTCAATTTTCGATAGGTCTAAAATATCATTGATTAAAGTAAGCAAATGAGAGCCACACTGGTGAATAATACCGATGCCATCCAGGTCTGATTTACTTATATTCGAGGAGCGTTTGAGGATTTGAGCGTATCCCAAAATTCCATTGAGGGGAGTGCGCAGTTCATGGCTCATGTTAGCCAAAAATTCGCTTTTTGCCTGGTTAGCCACATCAGCAGCTACTTTGGCTGTTTCTAATTCTTGGGTGCGCTCTTTAACTTTGACCTCCAAAGTGCGAGAATAATCTTGCAATTGCTGGTTAGCTTGTTTCAATTGCCATTGATTGTGGGTATTAGTTCCTAAAATTGCCGATAAACCTAGAGCCATTAATGGGGAAATTACAGGAATCCACCAACCTGTTATAAAGACTAAATAGCTACCACCGACAATCATGCCCCCTGTGATCAAAATACTCAGAATTAATTTGCTCAGGAGATGTTTTCTTAACCAGTTAGTCTCTGGTAATAGCCAACTTCCTACGGCTCCGATCAACGAACAGCAAAAAATCCATAGCCCCTGTGCGTTAACAGACCATACTCGCAGCAGAAGTCGTCCATCAAGTGCTGCACTCAACATCTGGCTGGCGATATTAGCATGAATAACGACACCAGCCATTTCCTGAACGGTAGAGGTCACACTGCTATCATAGGGAGTCGGAAAAATGTCGTTAAGGCTCGGTGCAGTCATACCAATCAAAACAATGCGATTGTACAACTGCTCCGGCGAAATTCTATTGTTCAGAACATCACTGATTGAAACTGTATTGAAGCGCTCCTGGGTGCCACGGTAATTCAACAATATTTGGTAGCCTCCAAGATCTGCACCTTGATAACCAGCATTTTTCTGGGTTAGATTGAAAAATCTTGCTTGACCTAATTGGTAAGACTCGCGCCTCCCATCGATTTTTTTGAGATTGATCCCTTTGGCTTGAAGATACATCAAGCTCAATCTAACCCCTAAGGTAGGTATATCCTGACCGGATTGATCTGCTGCTGATATCAAGCTTCGCCTTACTTTACCATCCCCATCTAGCACCAAATCGGCTAGAGCAACTTGATCTCGTTGTGCTAAGATCGGAGGTGGTGCAACTCTTTTATCCCTCAGCACGGACTTCACTCCAATCAAGTTTGGTGTGGACTTCATCACCTCAAGCAACTTCTGATAACCAGGTTCCACTGGAAAATCGCGATAAATATCCAGACCTATAGCTTGAGGCCGGTATGCTTTAATTTTTTTGATTAACTCAGCTAAAACAGCATCAGAAATCGGCCATCCTCCAAGTTGAGTCAGATCCGATTCATCAATGGTGATAATCACAATGCGATTATCAATGTCTTCAACCGGACGCAGGCGAAAAAATTGATCCAGGGTAGCCCACTCCAGTAGCTGGAACCATCCTGCCGTATCCAAAACAGTGACCAGTGCAGCCACAACGGGAGCTATTATCAGTACAAAGCGCCATTGCTTCAAACGCTCTTTAAAGTGAAGCCACATTCCCCTTAGTCAATCTCTAATCTAGGTCAGGTGTGTTCTCTACCAACCTTGGTGAGAAGCCTATAGGCGCTTCTATTGGTTGGCAGGATTCCAGGAATAGCATCGACCGGTAGAACTGCTTTTGTGGTGAGTCACTAAGCCGTCGATAACTTACCTACAGAATTCCCAGTAAATCCTGACTAAGTAACAGTCTTGAGAAAACAAGCAAAAAAGGGAGAAAAATTGAGCTTGCCCAATTGTGGAATGATTGAGGCTAATTGGTCATGGATAATTGCTAACTGACTCAACTATACTTGATTGAGTTTCTTAGTTCAGCTATTGACAGGATAGGACGGAATCAATTCCGTAAGTTGTTTTAAGCCCCATCTTAAACCCCTGGTTTTCAACCAGGGGTTTAAGATGCGATATTTTTTGGAGTTATCACAAATCAGCTGCTAACTAACCCCTTGATCCAGATAGGATTAAATCCTTGCTTTCCAAGGATTGCAGGATAATAGTTGATGGTCTGATGTTCAGTTATTTATAGTTTATTTATTAAGCAACGGCTGGTTAGCGATCGCAGTTAGTCCTTGTGATTGTAACAGTTCTTCCCAATGGGAGCGATAGACTGAATTTTTTGGTTCAGCTCGCCTTAAATCAGCGAGGGTAGAGACAGTATCGACCCAAATCCCTGATTCAGCCAACAATGAAGCTTTCTCCAGTGAGGCTTTTAATGTGTTCTGATTCATCAAGGTAGAATTGGCTTCAACTCGACGAACCCATCCAGTTACCTCAGGACTATCTGGTTCTAAATACTCCCCACAAATCATCACCAAAGACCACTGGTAATTCTTACCGACCTTTAGTGGTGGAGCCTGAGGTGGTAATTCAACCGCCATTACACCTGGCTGATTAGGCAGACGTATAAAGGACTGGTAATGATGGTTTCGGTTTTCATCCTCGAAACTTAAAAAAGCTTCTTTAGCTGAAGTCTGAGGAACATATACCAGCAAAGTTGGACGTTCTGCCACCGTTAAGCCCACATTAGTAGCTGGCATCAGCGGTGTGACTGATGAAGTGGTGGTTTTAGCATCAGAGAAACAAATATCTTCACCCCGGGAAGCTCCACCCCTTCCCGTCTTTGGTGCTGGATTCTTCCCATTTTGGAACATCACCGCCTGAGTTGGCAAACTGTGGATTAGAGTCATTCCTAGGAATAGTAAAGTAAAACAAAGTGGTAATCTCACGGTTAATTTGTTTGATTTCATAAAATATTTCCTATTGCTGCAGGACTTTCTTTATGATCATGCTGGGCACAGAAAGCAAAGCAGATCATTTGCCGCTTTCTAATTTTTTTTTTTGAGGGTTGCTAGAAATTTCAATATAAACGCCTAATGTTTGCGTTCATGTTTGTTTTATGTTTTATTTCTAGTATGTTTTATGCCCAATTGTCCTCTAAGAATGTGTTTGAAAAGTTCTTCGATTAGAGATAGAGCAATTACAACCAATTTCCCACTAACACAAAGGGAGCCCAGTAGACAGGATGGTTGTATTCCCCTTTCAATAGCGCTAACTGAGCACGGCGCAACGCTTCAGCTTTAGTTACACCTGCTTGAGCCAGATACTTGTAAAATTCAGCCATTAGCTGAGCAGTCGATTCATCCCTTACTGCCCATAGGGTGGCTAAGGTACTCCGTGCTCCCGAACGTACTGCTACTCCAGCTAACCCCAAGACGGCACGATTATCCCCTCTAGCAGTTTGACAAGCACTGAGTACCAATAATTCAATGGGATTAGTGTCTTCTCTTTCTCTTGAGCGCAGTAGTGAATTGAATTGCCGGACATTAATTCGATCGTTCCAGGCTAAAACAAACGTCTCATCGGCAGTACTACTAAACTGACCGTGGGTTGCCAGATGCAATACTGGGAAAGGTTTTGCATCAACAGCGTTTTGGAGGTTGCTATCAGTAAACTCCTGATTCAAAAGCACTGTTGTGGAAATTTTTGACGAAATCTGTTCTAATTCTCGCTTTACGGCTGGCAACGGCTTAAAACCTTGGCGACCCTCACTCAGCCCAGCAGTTATAGCTTGGATCTGTTTCGATTCAAGGGAGCGTGGATCTAAAAGCTGCAATCCTGGACTTAGAGCTATGCTATATTTCTCGA
This sequence comes from Moorena sp. SIO4G3, assembly GCF_010692305.1. Classification (NCBI taxonomy): domain Bacteria; kingdom Bacillati; phylum Cyanobacteriota; class Cyanophyceae; order Coleofasciculales; family Coleofasciculaceae; genus Moorena; species Moorena sp. SIO4G3. The sequence goes on from NZ_JAAHIG010000031.1 coordinate 26,127, forward strand.
TCAGATACTGTTGACCATCATAAAGAGCGGACATGGGTAAATTCCGCAAAGTACCATCTAGCACAAATACTAGAGTTGTGATTCCGTAGTCTTCTAACTCAGATTCTACAGGTCTAATCAGCAAATCATAAGCTTGCTGATAGAGCTTGAGACGTGCTGGCTCAGAAAAAGCTCTATTCAGGGATTGTCGCATCCGTCGGAAAAACTGCTCTAGCTCAGCTTGAGGTATATAAGTTTGGTAGTGACGGAGCGCTTGTCCTGGCACAGAAACGATCACCTCTAACCGTTCTGGCAAGATAATAGGATAAATAACCGCCGCTTTCTGATCAATCTGGTCGATCTGCCTCGGTTGACCTTTTAAACAGGCTTCCTGGAAAAAGTTCTCTAATTCGGCTAATTGCAGCGATTCAATAACTTGCATCGCCTTTTTCAGGTGGTCTTGACTAATTTCCCCTGACCCTTTTACCCGGGATACCCCTCCTGGCTCAGGGGTGGTGACAGAGGGTTGCAGTAGTAATTCGACTAGCTCTCGATAGATCGGTTCAACAGTTTCAGTGAAAGAAAATTGGACATCTGGATTGATAGCGACTAAGTCTGAGCGCAGTGACTGGAGAGTTTTGACCGCTGAATCGTAAGCTGCGATCGCTTCGTTGATATCCCCCTGCTGTTTGTGCAGCCTCCCCAGTTGCCAAGCGGCACGAGCAGCAATATCTGAGGCATGATTACCTTGGGCAATCTGTAGAGCATTCTCTGTTAACCTCAAAGCCTCGGACCACTGCTGGGTTTGTTCATACAATGAACCTAACTGAGTCATGGCATAAGCTTGAGCTGTTGGATCCCCCAATTCCATGGCTTGTTGCACTGCTCGTGCCAGAATTTTGGCGGCTTTTTGAATGGGTATAGGCACCCCAAGTGACTGTCTAGGGGAAGCAGCTGCCAACTTTGACAAGCTCTCAGCAAAGTTGACCGCAGCGTAGACTGTGGTTCGACTGGGGGGCTGCTGAGCTAGATTAGATTCAATGGCAGGCAATAGTGCGATCGCTTTCTTGTGCTCGTCTAGTTCTAGATAAAGGCTGAGTTGGTTGAGTTGGGCTTCAGTTTGAATTTGTGGGCTAGTTGCTTTTCTCACCACTTGTTGGTAATACTTCAAGGCAGTTTCCGGCTCTTTTAAGTTTCTGGAAGTATTTCCCAAGCTGAAAAGAATGTCACTGGTATCGGTGGGAGAATCTAACTTCTGGGCGATTGCCAAACTTTGCTCTAAAACTTTCCTGGATTCGTGTACATGTCCTACTACTTGCAAAGCCACTCCCAAACTCCGCAATCCTTTGACTTTAAGCAGGGAATCATCTTGAGCTTGGAGCTTTTCATTGACAGCTTCTAATAGTTTTCGCGATCGCCTGTAGAAGCCCATCGTTTGTAGGGCTTGAGCCTGGTTAATCTGGCTACCCAATATGCCAACCTCATCTCCTAGAGATTGATAGGTAGCTTCTGAGTCTTGCCAACTTTCCAGGGCAGATTCCGTTTGTCCCATAGCATTTCTGAGACTTCCCTGAATAGTCAGCGCTTGAGCCAAAATTGACCCTTCCTCCCTAAGTTCTGGACGCTGCAAAATCTTCAAACTTTGGTCAATAGCACTCTGGGCTTGCTCCCATTTTCCCAATCGTTGGTCAGCTAAGGACAGATAGCTCAAGCTCAAAGCTTGTCCCACTTCATCACCTTGTTGCTCAAAACCAACAGCTGCCTGTTGCCAGACAGCAGCCGCCTCAGCAAATCGTCCGGCTTCATAGAGAGTTTTGCCTTGCTCTAGCAACTCTGAACTATGGTCGGCGGGTTCTAGCACAAGGGTTTGGGGATTAGAAATAGCACTAACGAGTTCCTGGTTTCTACTGACCTTTGCTCTACTCCCCAGTACCCAATCATCAGGATGGGCTACAGCAGGAACTACCATAGTCACTATCAAAAAGGTTAGTAATCCTAACCAGATAGTAGAGTGAATAGATTTGGGAAGCTTAGGTAGCTTGCTCATCATCTATATCGAATAACTACCAGCACATGTTCTTGGGCTCGCATAAATTTCTGTCATCTTAGTTATTAATGAGTTATTTTTAATTGATTATTTTTAATTCGCTGAATATTAGCCATGACCGGAACATACTCTTCCCCAATATGGGAGCTAATCGGGATTAGTTCTATAGTTCCCACTTTTCTAGGCAAGAGCGTCAACCAACAAACTGCTTAAAAATTCGGTTCGATTACCCATTACCTATCACCAATTGGGTTAACGGGGGTATTAAACCCTGATTGGGTATGGCTATCGATGCTTGATCAACAACTTTTGTGATAATATACGGGTATATTGCGATTGGGGCTGTGGCTCAGCTGGATAGAGCAAGCGCCTCCTGAAAAATCGGGCACCATGGAAGAAATTCCGTGAGTGAATGTGGTCAAATTCGGTGAAACCTAAGGGGTATTTAGCTTATTCAGTACTCTAAGGCAATACCGAGCCAAGCCTGAATCTGTGTGCGAGTCATCGCCCTTGGTTAAATGCAGGAAGGTGGAGAGACTAGACGGCCACCACCTAAGGGGTATTAACCTTAAAAGGTATTAACCTAGGGTGAAGGTATAGTCCAGAGAGTGGGGAAACTCACACCAATCTGAAGCGCTAGGTCGCCGGTTCGAATCCGGCCAGTCCCGTTTTTAAGCTGTTAGCTATTAGGTAAGTTAACTACTTAAAGAACTACTGCAACACGGAAGATTAGCGGGAGCGTGGTAGCCCGGTGATTTTAATCCGGGGAGGAAACGCGACACGAGCAGCTAATCGCGGCCTTATAAAAAGGTGTATAATGATGAAGTGAGTAAGGGCAAACGCCTACGTGATGAAGCGATTCTAGTACCGGAGAAATACCGACCCTCAACGATTACATTGCGCTAATCCTCTTGTGAACGGGTAAATAATTGCAGATCGCAGAGCGTATCGAACTGGCTGAGTGGTAGTACCGTCGAAAGCATGATTTTCAAAAAAAGTAGCGGGAACTGTCGGGATTAAACTGACTGACAGAACTCAGTAGGGGCGCTTTGACTACGCCTGTAAGAGTTTGCTTGCGGACTCTTAACGAATCCCCGTGTCTAATTACCGGGGAGAGGTCAATTCTTCTAATTGGTGCTGCTCCCAAAGAAAGCAATAAATACCGGGTTGTTGTAGAAGTTCACCATGAGAACCAGTTTGGACAATTTCCCCTGCGTCCATTACCAAAATCCGGTCAGCCTTGGCCGCAGCTGAAAGTTGATGGGAGATAAAAATTACAGTTTTGCGCTGGACTCCTTCCGAGAGATTGTCCAGAATTTCGGTTGCTGTCTGATTATCCACACTGGAAAGGGCATCATCAAGAATCAGCACTGGTGCATCCATCAGCAGAGCTCTAGCTAAAGCAGTACGTTGTCGCTGCCCCCCAGACAGGGTTATTCCCCTTTCCCCAACAATTGTTTCGTACTGCTGGGGGAAATTCATAATTTCCGGGTGAATTTGGGATTGCGAAGCCGCGTATTCTACCTCTGAGTGTTCGCTGATTGGTATACCGTAGCAGATATTGTTTTTAATGCTAGTGCTGAACAAGAAGCTGTCTTGAGGAACATATGCGATCGCATTCCGCAAGTCCTGCAAGGGCAACTTAGTAGTATCATATCCATCCAAAAACAGTTGACTAGCTTGAATATCCAGCAAACGAGGCAAGGCATTAGCCAAGGTAGATTTTCCAGAACCAATGGCTCCCACAATGGCTACTGTCTCACCTGCATTAATCGTGAAGCTAACATTTTTCAGGGCAGGAGTTTGGCTGCCGGGGTAAGTGTAACTCAATTTGACAGCCTTGAGCTGACCCCTTACTGGCGTTGGCAGACTAACAGAATCTGGGGCATTTGTAATCCGAGGCTGAGCCAAAAGAATTGACTCAATACGATCAATACTCACTTCACCGCGTTGATAAGCAGTGATGGTAAACCCTAGCAGTGCTGTGGGGAAGACTAAACGTTCAGTGTAAATAATCAGCGCCACAAAGTCACCAATACTAATAGCACCGGACTCAATGGAACCAGGACCAATGCTTAACAGCACCAGTAAGCTGAGGTAGGTAAGAGCCTCAATTATTGGAAACAGAAAGTTTCGTGTTCTTGCCAAATTGAGATTTGCTACCAAAAGCTGCTGATTGAGTTGATGGAACGCACGACGCTCGTTTTCTTCCTGAGCGTATATTTTAATCATGGCGATACCACTCATATCTTCCTGAATCAGCTCACTGAGGTTAGAAAGTTTCTCCTGGACTACTTGTTGTTGGCTGCGCAGTTTCTCACTAAATAGCTTGACAGTGATCAACATCAACGGATAAACCGCCAGCGCGAAGAACGTCAACCACGGATCAATGGCAATCATAACCGGCAGAGTCAAACCGTAGGCAAACACCGTATTCGCCAGACTCAAAACTGCAAACCCTAATAGACGCCGAATATTATCCACATCACTGGTGGCTCGGTTAATCAAATCACCTATCGTGTTCTGAGAAAAATAGGCTGGTTCCAATGTCAGCAAATGCTGAAAAATGCGCTGCTTCAGGTCAAATTCCACTTTGCGCCCCACCCCAAACAATAGAATGCGCGAAGCCATCCGAATCCCCCACATCAATGAGGTGAGTATCAAAATAAGCAGCACAAAGCTCCAGACTTGGTCGAAGCTCAAGGTTTGACTCAACTGGTCAATAGTATCCCTGATCAGTAAGGGGATATAAACACCAAGTCCATTGACAATAAGGAGGGCAAAAATGCCTAGGGCTGACTGTCGCCAGTATGGGCGCAGGTAAAGCAGCAGTTTTTTTAGACGGGAATTCAGCATGTTACAATACTATACAATTCCCGTCCTGCTTACAATATTCAACCATACCCCTCCTTTAGGCTTAACCTTTCACCAAAAATCGGGGAGTAATTACCCTCAAGGTAACCGCAGATCAGGATAAATCATCGACCCTTACTGAAGGTGAGAGCCGAGGGTGGTACCGGTTTACCTTCGATGAAACCATAAACCCACACTATACCCGATTGGGTTGATGTGGGTCGTTAAAATAATGTCTATATTTCAAGAAACATCTCTTGCGGTCGGCGATTCAACTTCTGTGCCGGTAACTCGTCCTCCTCGTAGTTGGAAGTAAATATTGCTAAAGAAGGTGTTAATTACCCCGGTAGTCTGCTCAAGAGCTCCGATAGAAGGGATAAAAGCTTGGATGCCAATGGCTTGATTGGGTGGAACAAGTTGAGCCAACACAGCGTCTCTAGGGAAAGGACTAGCATTAGTAGTCAGCTGAATTAATTCCCCATTAGGGACAAATGCAGTGAGGGTTTCCTCCTGCCACCCGATTGTTTTGGCCATTTGAACCGCAGGTTGGTTTTGAGCGACTCCAGGCCCGAGAAGTTGAGCCAGCCGATTAGATAGAAAAGGGGTGCTGGCCACAAGCAAGACAAAAAATCCCGTCCAAATCAAGGTAGGTCCTGGGTTAGAGATATTGCCACCTTTAATTCGCATTGCTCCTAGGAACCAAAGCAGAAGTGCTAAGCCCAAGGGTTGAAAGGGAAGTGAGAGAATTGTCCATATCGGTGAAACCAGGGCATTGGTTGGGGTGAAAAACAGCAGGACAATGATGGCAAAAACCAAAAAACCCCCAAGCCAGGTGAAATACTGTTTAGGGATGATTTCGAGCAGCAGCTTGGCGAGCAAAAATCCAAGCACTACCCATAGCAGGACTAGAAATAGTAGTTGCATAAGTGAATACCATTGTAAGTTTTTGACCGTTAGCTGTTTGTTGTGGAAGTTTGATCCGACAACGATTACGTCCTATCCGGCTAGTCGTATTCGGCTAATTGATAAACTGTGGTAATTTGATAGGCATACATCCCTCAAATTGGGGGGACATGCTCAGTTTGAGGAATCTCTCAACAGGTAAATCACCCCAGTCTGAATTGCCTTAACACCGGCATTATACTTGCCATTGGCTGAAAAGCGTCACTTTGAAATTGGTGTGAGTGCGATCAAACTAGGAAACGTTTTCTGTCAAAGGGGTTGAAATTTGGCTAGTTCAACCAATAATCATAGAATACTCTTGGCGAATTAAGAGGGGATATTTGGATCTAACCCCATTTAATAGCAGACTAGGCAAGACTTCATACTCCATGCCTGTTTGCCTCGCGCCGATGATATTGATGGCCGATATTGATGGCCGATATTGATGAGGGAATTGAAAACCTTGCCGGTGGATAAACCAGCTCAAATGGGAAACACTTCATACAACACGACTCCTACCATACAAGAGTCTCTGACGGTGGAAAACCGCATCAGTCGTTTGGAATTAATTGTTGGACAAATCGGAGAGGCAGTACTTGCCACTACCGAAACCATAGACCGTCTGGCTGACCGGGTCGATAACTTTGTCATTCAAGTACAAAACCAAGGGCAGCAAGTTCAACAACAAGGCTACCAGCTTTTTGCTCTAAGTGATGCGGTGCAAACCTTGGCAGAAACTCAAAATGAGTCTCTAAAACAGCTTGAGCAAGTCACACAAACCTTGCAACAGCTTGCTGCAGCGATTGAAGCAGGGGAAGACTGACCTTCCTGGCTCTTGACTTACGCACCAAGCTTGTCTATTGAGACTGGGTATGGGGTGTGGGGGAACGGGTGTGGGGTAACAAGAAGGTTAAACTCCCTTTTTCCCATACTTTCATCACTTGTCAAAACCGCTCAAAACTTTTGGGGATTATTTACAGGTTTATTGACAATAAATTGCTCTGAAGCATTCCCAGGAAACTAAGAAATCTCGTTCAGTTATTTGAATCAGTTAAAATTATGGCTCAATGTTATGGCTCAATTAGGACTTGCGCAGCAACTCTACTTGTAGGGTCTCGCTGAGGATCCTACACCATAAGCGCGTTTGTTGCAGAGTTTTGCATAAGTCTTGTCAATGTCAGCCTACACCCCTGGTTGACTGACAAAAAGTTAAGCACAAATTGGTCAAATGCTTATCAGGAGGGAGATAGCAGGTATTGACAGCAAGTGAGTGGGAGCCAGCATTCTAAAGACAGATACCACTCAAATCCTAGGAATGCTGTGAAAAAAACTCCCGTCTAATCAATGCCCTTAAGACCTGGTTGGG
>NZ_JAAHIG010000310.1:0-10491 GCF_010692305.1 Moorena sp. SIO4G3
TCCAAAGCTCTCTTGCTATCCAGAGTTCCATTATTTCTCCTAGCTGCTGAGCTATGTGGACTCCATAATAGGAGAGCGCCAAAGCTGGATCCAGTACACAGATCCATTGCTTGGAATCAAGTTGGCTGAAAAGGGGAGTTATCAGCATTTTAAAGACCTCACTCCCATTAAAATAGCAGTTTTTAGAGCAATTCTGTAAATTACGGCTAGCCATCAATTTTATCTCCCCATTTCCCGATCTCCCCATTTCCCGATCTCCCCATCTACCCATCTACCCATCTCCCTATCTACAGAGGAATAGCGTTAATTTATCAATTTTGGATTTCACAAACAAGTCACAAAATTTTGCTAGTCCAAATCGATTAGTTCAAATGAGCTAGTTGAATTTGACTAGCTAGAAAACGTGACTTGTAGAGGATGTTTAAAAGAATTAATAATAAATAAGTTTTCAAACACGCTTTAGGCTTTGAGAGTCTGGTGCGTGGCTGCTAAGTAAATCCAACCAGGTCAGTCAGGATGATTAGCGATCTGAGTCAAGTGTTGAGAAGAATTTTGGAACAGACCAGCCTATCGTCGAGGTTTCCAGAATTAGCGGAGGCTCAAATTTCCTTTGAGCGTCCCTCAGAAACGTTTAGTCCTGGACAGACGACGGTGAATTTATTTCTGTACGATATTCGGGAACACCTGGAACTACGTAATAATGAACCAACGATCGAGAGGCGCAATGGACAGGCAATTATTCATAATCCTCCAAAGCGCATAGCCTGTTCTTATTTAGTAACAGCTTGGCCCATTGGTGGCGAAGAATTACCCCTGCAAGAACACCGATTACTCAGCCAAGTGCTGCAAGTATTCTTAGCCTATCCAACTATTCCAGAAATACCTTTTTTAGAAAATACCCGACTTGCTGGGCAAGAACCAGCCTTACCAATGGTAACTGCTCAACTAGATGGAGTACAAAGCACTGCTGAGTTTTGGACTGCATTGGGGAATCAATTACGTCCTTCCATCACAGTCACAGTAACCATTGCGATCAAGGAACTATTTGAGCCAGAGCCAACCCCGATTGTCATTACTCAAAATTGGCAATTAGGTGAGCGGATTTCACCATGCTCAGAACAACTGGTGCCAGGCACCGAAGAAGTATTTTTCCGGATTGGTGGGCGAGTTACGGATGCTGAGAATAAAGCTGTTGTAGGCGCAACGGTTATTTTGGTTGAGCGTAATCTCAGGGCAGACACTGATAAAGATGGACAGTACACCATCGGGGCAATTAGCGCTGGTGCTTATACCTTACGGGTGCAGTTAGACGATGCAGTACAGGAGGTTACTATCACTATCCCAGTAGAATCCCCAGCAAGTAATTACAACCTGGAGTTACAGCAGTAATTTTCGTGATTATCAAGGAGTAAGAATTATGCCACAGTATCTTTCGCCAGGCGTATATGTTGAATACGTGCCACCCGCTTCCCTACCCATTGCTGGAGTTGCTACCAGTGTCGCTGGGTTTATTGGTGTGGTAGCTGATAATGATGATTTTAAAATGCCAGATCAACCAGGACAGTTTCAAACGGATAATGAAGGTAACCCTGTTTTAGATGATGAGGGTAATCCTGTTCCTGCCCCGTATAAGCTGGCGACCGCAGGTGAACCAACATTAATTACCAGTTGGGAAGAATTCAAAACTAAGTTTGGTGATTTCCAAGAGGGCAATAAAATCTTAGCCCATGCTGTGTATGGCTTCTTCTTCAATGGAGGTTCCCGTTGTTATGTGCTGCGGGTTGCCGCTGCAACAGACATTGATGATAACCTGGTAGAGTTAGAGAAGTTTGAAACAGAGGATGAAATCACGATTGTTGCCGTACCTGGAGCAATAAGTCAAACTCAACACACTGCTATTATCGCTCACTGCGCCAAGATGGGAGATAGAGTGGCCATCTTAGATGGTGATGCGGACGACAAAAAACCGGTTGATGTAGATGTTATTCGTCCCGTTGGTCGTAGTCAGCAAGCCAGCTATGCTGCTATCTACTATCCCTGGATTAAAGTGTTTGATCCCGTTAGCAATGCCCCAGATACTACTATAATAATACCTCCTAGTGGTCATCTTGCTGGAATCTATGCTCGCAATGATGCCACCCGGGGAGTGTTTAAAGCACCTGCTAACGAAGTTATTGTTAATGCCCTCGATGTCAGTCGTCCCATTAGTAAAGCCCAGCAGGATGGTTTAAATCCGGAAGGGATTAACGTTATCCGTTCTTTCAAAGGCACCATTAAAGTCTGGGGAGCCCGGACTATGGCAGATGATGCTAATGCTGATTTTCGCTACGTCAGTACCCGTCGCTATTTCAACTACTTACAAGAATCTATTGATGATGGTACTCAATTTGCTGTCTTTGAACCCAATAATCTAGCCCTGTGGCAACGGATTAAACGGACAGTGGGGGATTTTCTGTTAAATGAATGGCGCGATGGAGCCTTGTTTGGGGAAACACCAGAGCAAGCTTTCTTTGTTAAATGTGACGCGGAAACCAATCCCAAAGAAGTAAGAGAGTTAGGCCAAGTCGTTGCCCTGATTGGGGTAGCCATTGTCAAGCCTGCGGAATTTGTTATCTTCCGCATCCAGCAAACCGCTGGTGAGTAATAAGCGCATTTATATCTGGGTTGTAAACACGCGAATTGCCGAAAAAGGCAAAAGGCAAAAGGCATGCATGCTAGAGGGGAAAGAGATCCGGAGTTTTATTTTAAAATAAAAAAATATCTCCTAGGTTTACATCTCCTCAACGAAACCCTATAAACTTTTGAACTAACTGGAAAGGAGATTTAGTCATGGCAAGAGTTGATCCGTATAAAAACTATCGTTTCCTAGTGGAGATTGATGGCATTGTTCAGGCAGGATTTTCTGAATGTAGTGGTTTTGGTTCTGAAGTAGAAGTCGTTGAATATCGTGAAGGTGGAGAGGATGCTACAGTACGTAAGCTGCGAGGGAAAGCCAGTTACCCTGACATTTCCCTGAAATGGGGAATAACCGATTCCCGTGAACTCTATGACTGGCACTTAGCCGCAGTCAATGGCAAGGTTGAACGCAAAAATGGTTCCATCATTCTGCGTGATGATACAGGACAGGAGAAAGTACGCTGGAACTTCTTCAACGCCTGGGCTAGTAAGTATGAAGCACCTAGTTTGGATGCTAAGGGAAGTGATGTTGCCATTAATACCCTAACCGTCAGTTGTGAACGTTTGGTGCGGGCATAAATTATGGGCAAACGAAACGTTTTCAGGTGATTAAACGGATTTGAAATGACTAATCTCACCATTCCTGAGCAAGCAACAATGCTGCAAACTGAGTATGAGTTTACATTACCAGCAGGTTATGTGGACAAACAGGGGAATTTACATCGGGAAGGGACAATGCGATTGGCAACGGCTGCTGATGAAATTGTGCCCCTGAAAGACCCTCGCGTACAATCTAACCCAGCCTATTTAATTGTCATTCTGCTATCTCGGGTGGTCACCCGCATCGGTTCTGTTGAAATGATTAACCCAAAAGTAATTGAAGGGTTATTTGCTTCAGACTTGGCTTATTTGCAGGATCTGTACAATCGGATCAATGGCAATGGCATGCGATCGCTCCAGATTATCTGTCCCCACTGTGAAAAAGATTTTGCCGTGGAACTAGATATGTCGGGGGAATCTTAGGCTACCCCCTGGATCAACTCCATCAGGAGGTAGCCTATCTGGCCTACCACTTTCATTGGCACTATGAATCTATCATGGCCATGGAACACAGTCAGCGGCGACGGTGGGTGGAGGAAATTGCCCAGATTAATCGGCGTTTGAATGCCCAAACCGGTCAGATAGAGTTTATCTGAAGGTTCACAAAATTAGCGATCGCTATTGAGCTGGGGTGCATCTGTTAAAAGCTACTTGACCTGGTGGGTGGAACGGGCATCTTGCCCGTTCAGATAGATTTTATCTAAAGGCTCACAGAATTAGCGATCGCTATTGAGCTGGGGTGCATCTGTTAAAAGCTACTTGACCTGGTGGGTGGAACGGGCATCTTGCCCGTTCAGATAGAGTTTATCTAAAGGCTCACAGAATTAGCGATCGCTATTGAGCTGGGGTGCATCTGTTAAAAGCTACTTGACCTGGTGGGTGGAACGGGCATCTTGCCCGTTACTGCTCCCTGCTCCCTACTCCCTGCTCCCTACTCCCTGCTCCCTGCTCTTTATATTGCAACAAAACGATGGAAGATTCTCCTTACAGTTCAACCTTAGGGCAACGTCTACAGCGGCGACTGGTTAAACCTGCTGGAGTCATTAATACCCAGCAGTTACATTCTCATTACCAAGCTACTCAAGGGACAGCGGGAAGACTTGTACAAAAGTCCATGTTACCGGAACAAGTAAAATTCCGTTATGGTTCTGGAGTTTTGCAGCCTACAGCCATCATGTCACGTCTTCAGCGACAGCGCACAGAATCAGCCGACGGTTTTGATGGGCAATGGCGAGTCAATCCTGACGGCTATTCAGGAACGGGAAAAACAGCTCAAACCTTTGTGCAGACTCAACCAAGAGCATTTCATAATAGTAGGGACAATAGTAGGAAAATTGTAGGGAAAAGTCCGACAGCAATAGGCGTTGCTGATTCTGGGTATGATTCCGCCCCCCTAGCCCCCCAATTCTGGGGGGAACAAAACTCTGAAAGTCCCCCAAAGTTGGGGGATTTAGGGGGCTTGACCAAAACCAGACGATCGCCCATTCATACTTCAATTCAGCAACGCCCAGCAATATCCCAGAAAGTAACAGTAATGACCAAGCCATTGGTCAAAGAAACTAACCACAACCAGACTACAACCCCAGTTTCATTGGTAGAAAAAAAGCCTAAGTCTGCTTCCTCTAGTCCCCTTGGGAAGACAATTAAGGACACTGGGGAGAAGGGAAGTAGCCAAGGAACACAACCACAGCTTAAGATTAATCGCAAAGCAACGTTGGCAGAAGTTAATACCTTATCACGTCATGAGTCTCATACTGTACAAGCGCAGAAAGATACTAAATCTATTACTAAATCTAGTACTAAATCTAGTACCAATCCTACAGTAACTCAAACTAAACCTGAAACCAGTAGCTCTTCGTCACCTCCCTACCCTGAAAAATCGGGAACGTTGCGGATTAGTCGAAAAGCAACCATGACAGCAGCTAATGCTAGTAATGTTGCTAGAGTTCAAAGTAAATCTATTCCAGATCTACCTCTTGCTCAAACCAATAGTCCATCATCTTCAAGTAGCGTTTCTAGAAAAGAGGATAGCTCAGATACGGTAATTCAAACCAAAATTATCCCGAATCAAGCCAAATCAGTTAAGATTACCTCTCCAGGTGATTCTTTTCAAAACTCAGCTCAAGATTTACCTCTAGCTAAAACTACAAGTGCATCATCCCCAACTACAGTGTCTAGAAAAGAGGATAACGATGATACTGTAATTCAAGCTAAACTCTCGCCAAGTTCTGGTAAACTAATCTCTGAAAGTCCCACCATAAGTAAAGCTAGTCATTCCCAAACTATAAGTCACAGTAACTCTAGTCCAGATTTACCTCTAGCTAAAACGGCAAGTGCCTCATCCCCAAGTCAAGTATCTAGAAAAGAGGATAGCTCAGATACAGTAATTCAAGCTAAACTCTCGCCAACTTCCGGTAAACTAATCTCTCAAAGTCCCACCATAAGTAAAGCTAGTCATTCCCAAACTATAAGTCACAGTAACTTTAGTCCAGATTTACCTCTAGCTAAAACTACAAGTGCATCATCCCCAAGTCAAGTATCTAGAAAAGAGGATAACGAGGAGACTGTAATTCAAGCTAAACTCTCGCCAACTTCCGGTAAACTAATCTCTCAAACTCCCACCCTAAGTAAAGCTAGTCATTCCCAAACTATAAGTCACAGTAACTTTAGTCCAGATTTACCTCTGGCTAAAACGGCAAGTGCCTCATCCCCAAGTCAAGTATCTAGAAAAGAGGATAACGATGATACTGTAATTCAAGCTAAACTCTCGCCAAATTCCGGTAAACTAATCTCTGAAAGTCCCACCCTAAGTAAAGCTAGTCATTCCCAAACTATAAGTCACAGTAACTCTAGTCCAGATTTACCTCTGGCAAAAACTACAAGTGCCTCATCCCCAAGTCAAGTATCTAGAAAAGAGGATAACGAGGAGACTGTAATTCAAGCTAAACTCTCGCCAACTTCCGGTAAACTAATCTCTCAAAGTCCCACCATCACTCAAGCTAGTCATTCCCAAACTATAAGTCACAGTAACTCTAGTTCAGATTTACCTCTGGCAAAAACTACAAGTGCCTCATCCCCAAGTCAAGTATCTAGAAAAGAGGATAACGATGAAACTGTAATTCAAGCTAAACTCTCGCCAAATTATGGTAAACTAATCTCTCAAAGTCCCACCCTAAGTAAAGCTAGTCATTCCCAAACTATAAGTCACAGTAACTCTAGTCCAGATTTACCTCTGGCTAAAACTACAAGTGCCTCATCCCCAACTACAGTATCTAGAAAAGAGGATAACGAGGAGACAGTAATTCAAGCCAAAATTATCCCGAATCAGCCCAAATTAGGTCAGATTACCTCTCAAGGTGATACCATAAGTAAAGCTAGTCATTCCCAAACTATAAGTCACAGTAACTCTAGTCCAGATTTACCTCTGGCTAAAACAAATAGTCCATCATACCAAAGCACGATTCAAGCTAAAAATCAACCTTTAAGTAAAAGAATTATCCAAACCAAACTAGCAGAAACAAACTATCAACCAACTGGTATCATACAGAAACAGCAGGGAAATTTACCTGTACAACTATCCCAAAAAGCCTCAATTGCTAGTAACCCTAGTTTAGTTTCCACAACCCCTACCCAGTTATCTTCCTCATCTGAGTTAAACAGGGTTTGGCTGAAAACTACCAATACCATCGAGGCTAATACCATAGAGGCTAGTAAAGGGTTATCAACCACAAGCTCCCATCATCAGAAACTGCCTCTACCTCTAGCAATCACCCAAATAAAAACAAATGGAGCGATCGCACGTCAAACCAATGCAGTGGAAAACTCTACGGTTCAAGCAAAGTCGGGAAATGCCACAACCCCGATGTCTACCCCAGAAACAGCACCAGCATCAGGGATAGATTTAACCAAAGTGGCTGAACAAGTCAGTCGTATTCTGGCTCGTAAACTAATGGTAGAAAGGGAACGTCGGGGGATATAAAAATGACACTATTACAACAAATATTAAAGAAGCTACTTTTAGAAAAATTGACCATTACTCCTTTCAAAAAAAAGGAGGAACAGTACACAAGGTTGGATCCAATTTCAGTGCAATTCAATCCAGAATCTTATTCTATCAGTAAAACAGTCAACTGGGGACCAGTGGACAACTCCACTGGAGAAGAATGCAAAACCCAAAGAAAGGTTAATGCCCCCACGGTCCAATTTAAAGGAGGAGGTAGTCGTCAGCTAACTTTGGAACTGTTTTTCGATGTCACTGAAAGCCTTATTTTTGAGGATGTGCGACAAGAAACCAACAAAATTGTGGCTCTAACTCGCATTGAGCGAGATGAACAGCATCCGCCAGTTTGTGAAATTTCTTGGGGTAACGCTCCTGTTGGTTCCGATTTCCCTTTTATTGGTGTCATTACCAGTTTGACCCAAAACTTTACCCTCTTTAAAGGCAATGGTCAACCCCTCAGAGCTAATTTAAACGTTACTGTCCTAGAATTTCTCGGTCCATTAGCAGACAAACATAAAACCGATCCTGAACTTACCACTCATATTATTAAGGGTGGCGATACCTTAAGCGATATATCAGCCCAATTTTACCGAAATCCTAAACTTTGGCGCATTATTGCCGAAGCTAATCAACTCGATGATCCACGTAACTTAGAAAAATACATTGGTCAAACCTTAACTATCCCAAAATTAGGTTGAGAGGAATGATATATAGCATTTCTGTAAGCTATCAGCTATCAGCTATCAGCTATCAGCTATCAGCTATCAGCTATCAGCTATCAGCTATCAGCTAATAGGTCATGAACAATCTTGCTGATTTTTCATAACACCAAAAAATCCTCCAAGCTCTTTCATAATGCTCCCTGCTCCCTGCTCCAAAAATCCCTATATACTTGATTCACTCTTGCCTTTTGCCTCTTGCCTCTTGCCTTTCCCTAAGAGATTCTGTTCACAACTCAAATAGAAATGATCTATGCCAGTTGCTAACCGCGAAAGCCCTCTTGTTCCTAATTTTGAGATTATCATCAACGGCTCACCGTTGCCTGTGGAAGCGGAATTGCACGTCATTAGTCTTACCGTTGACCATGATGTGAAATTACCAGGCATGTTTACACTGGAACTTACAGATTCAGATACTAAGCAAGAAGAAACGACTTGGATTGATGACGAAAAACTCTTTGCCATTGGCAATGTTGTAGAAGTTAAACTCGGCTATGATGATGATTTAGAAACCCTAATTATTGGTGAAATTACCGGCATAGACCCAGAATTTGCCTTTGATAGACTGCCCAGGTTAACGGTGCGGGGTTATGACCGTCGCCATCGTCTCCAGCTAGGTAAAAAAACCCAAACCTTCCTCCAGCAGAAAGATAGTGATATTGCTGCCAAAATTGCTAGGGATGCAGGACTTACGGCTAAAGTTGAAGATAGCCAGGTAGTGCATGAATATATTTTACAAGCCGAGCAAACGGACATTGAGTTTTTGCAACAGAGAGCCAAACGGATTAACTACGAAGTAGTTGTTGAAGATAAAACCCTATTTTTCCGACCTGTAGGTAATGCCGAAAGTGAGATTCTAACCCTGAGCTTTGAGGATGACTTGATGGAATTTTATCCCCATTTATCTTCTATGGGCCAAATAAGTGAGTTAACAGTGCGGGGTTGGAATCCTAAAGAAAAGCAAGAGATTGTTGGACAAGCAAAAGTTGGGGATGAAGTTTCAAAAATGGGGGGAAAAAAAAGTGGTGCTGCCCTGGTTGAAGACGCTTTTAGTACAGCAGTTGTTCAAGTAAGCGATCGCCCAGTATTAACTCAAGCAGAAGCAGATCAATTTGCCAAAGCCCGCTTCAATAATGTCGCACTGACCTTAGTTACTGGTGAAGGGGTTTGTTGGGGGCGTACAGATTTACGAGCAGGCAAAGTCATCAAGATTGAGGGCTTAGCAAAACGCTTCAACGGTCAGTATTATGTCACTGCCACTGTTAATCATTATCACGCCCAGTCGGGATATCGTACCCATTTTACAGCTCGGAGGAATAGCACATGAAGTTATTTGACCTATTAACTGATACGGGGCAAAGGGAAGCTCATGCTTCTCGTATTTATGGTGTCGTAGTTGGTGTAGTTACCAACAATGAAGACCCAGAAGGACTAGGTCGGGTTAAAGTGAAATACCCCTGGCTAAGTGATGAAGACGAAAGTGACTGGGCGCGGGTAGCTACACTAATGGCAGGAAATGAAAGAGGGATTTATTTTTTGCCAGAAGTAGATGACGAAGTATTAGTAGCTTTTGAACATGGTGATGTACGCTTGCCCTATATTATCGGGTCTTTGTGGAATGGTAAAGAATTACCACCAGCAACTAATGAAGATGGTGCTAATAATATCCGGGTAATCAAATCCCGTAGCGGTCATGTCATCCGTCTCAATGATGAAGAGGGGGCAGAAACTATTGAAATTGTGGATAAAACCGAGAAAAATAGTATTATTTTTGATACAGCTAACAACACCATTGCTATTACCACCGATGGCGACATTACTTTATCAGCATCTCAAGGTAATATTAAACTAGAGGCACAAAATATTGAAATCAAATCTTCAGCAGATACCAAAGTTGAATCCGGTGCAGCAATGGATATTAAAGCCAGCAGCACCATGAATCTTAAAGGTCAAACTATTAATCTCAACTAGTCTAATTTAATTATGGGACAACCAGCAGCCAAACAAGGGGATCAAATTACCGCTATTGATACTCATATTGTGATCGTGCCGGGACCACCTCCGACACCAACTCCCCTACCTCATCCTTTTACGGGCATTATCAATGGCAACCTCAGCAGTGATGTCAACATTATGGGAATGCCAGCAGCAACTGTAGATAGCACTGCGGATAATACCCCACCTCATATTCCCACACCTCCTGGCACTTCCTTTCAAAGTCCTCCTGCTAATAAAGGAACCATTAAAATTGGTAGCCCAACGGTAAAAATTAACGGTAAACAAGCAGCCAGAAATGGAGATATTGCTGAGACTTGTAATGATCCTGCCGATTTACCAGTGGGACAAGTAATCGCAGTAGGTACGGTGTTTATTGGCTGAAAAGGAGAAGATGGGATCCCCCCTAACCCCCCTTAATAAGGGAGATGAGATCCCCCCTAACCCCCCTTAATAAGGGAGATGAGATCCCCCCTAACCCCCCTTAATAAGGGAGATGAG